>NZ_CAMHUS010000001.1:300000-514561 GCF_946188375.1 Streptococcus mitis | reverse complement strand
AAAAGGACTTAGCCCTGTACAATACAGAACTAAATCCTTTGCTTAAATTAATTGTCTAACTTTTTGGGGTCAGTACAGATTTCTTGGGTATCTTTTTTAAAATAAACGGAAGACATGGGATTCGAACCCACGCACGCTGTTACACGCCTACCGCGTTTCCAACACGGCCTCTTAAGCCTCTTGAGTAATCTTCCAATACTTACTCAAATAGTCTACCATAAAGGCCCCTATCTTGCAATAAAAATTCTAGAAATAAGAAAAATGATAGATTTTGAAAGAAAATGACAAAAAATGCTTGACTTTGAAAGAAAGTGTGATAGAATGAATAGTGTAAACGATAACAGGAGGTGATTCAGTGTTAAAAACAGAGCGGAAACAACTGATTTTAGAGGAGTTAAATCAACATCATGTAGTTTCTCTAGAAAAATTAGTTAGTTTGCTAGAGACCTCAGAATCAACGGTTCGAAGAGACTTGGATGAGTTGGAAGCAGAAAACAAGCTTCGTCGTGTGCATGGTGGAGCAGAATTGCCCCATTCCTTGCAGGAAGAAGAAACCATTCAAGAAAAATCTGTCAAAAACCTTCAAGAGAAGAAGTTGTTAGCTCAGAAGGCAGCTTCTCTTATTAAGGAACAAGATGTCATCTTTATCGATGCTGGAACAACAACTGCTTTTTTGATTCATGAATTGGTTAATAAGAATATTACTGTTGTGACAAATTCGATTCACCATGCCGCTCAGTTGGTTGAAAAGCAGATTCCAACTGTCATGGTTGGAGGAAGTGTCAAGATGGCGACAGATGCTAGTATCGGGGGCGTTGCTCTTAACCAGATTAACCAATTGCACTTTGACCGTGCCTTTATCGGGATGAATGGTGTGGACGATGGTTATTATACGACTCCTGATATGGAAGAGGGAGCTGTGAAGCGTGCTATTTTAGAAAATGCCAAACAGACCTATGTCTTGGTGGATTCGTCTAAAATTGGACAAACTTGCTTTGCCAAGGTAGCACCACTCAAACGAGCTATTGTTATCACAAGTCAAGGGCATGAGCTCTTGCAGGCTATTAAGGAGAAAACGGAGGTAATAGAAGTATGATTTATACAGTCACACTCAATCCATCCATTGACTATATCGTTCGTTTGGATCAAGTTCAAGTCGGTAGTGTCAATCGAATGGACAGTGATGATAAGTTTGCTGGTGGGAAAGGAATCAATGTCAGTCGTGTCTTGAAACGCTTGGGTATTCCAAATACAGCGACTGGATTTATCGGAGGTTTTACTGGTGAATTTATCACAGATACTCTGGCAGAGGAAGAAATCGAGACACGTTTTGTCCAAGTGGCAGAAGATACTCGTATCAATGTTAAAATCAAAGCAGACCAAGAGACAGAAATCAACGGGACTGGTCCAAATGTTGAACCAGCTCAGCTAGAAGAATTGAAAGCTATTTTATCTAGTTTGACTGCAGAAGATACAGTTGTCTTTGCTGGTTCAAGTGCTAAGAATCTAGGCAATGTCATCTACAAGGATTTGATTGCCTTGACACGCAAGACTGGTGCGCAAGTCGTTTGTGATTTTGAAGGACAGACCTTGATTGATAGTTTGGACTACCAGCCACTTTTGGTCAAACCAAACAATCATGAACTTGGAGCGATTTTTGGAGTGAAACTCGAAAGTTTAGATGAAATCGAGAACTATGCTCGTCAGTTACTGGCCCAAGGTGCTCAAAACGTCATTATCTCCATGGCTGGGGACGGTGCACTTCTTGTCACATCTGAGGGAACTTACTTTGCTAAACCAATCAAAGGGACAGTCAAAAATTCAGTTGGGGCTGGTGACTCTATGGTTGCCGGATTCACAGGTGAATTTGTCAAATCAAAAGACGCAGTAGAAGCCTTCAAATGGGGAGTGGCTTGCGGAACGGCAACTACCTTCTCAGATGACTTGGCAACGGCCGAATTTATTAAAGAAACATATGAAAAAGTTGAGGTAGAAAAACTATGAAAATTCAAGACCTATTGAGAAAAGATGTCATGTTGCTGGATTTGCAGGCAACTGAAAAAACAGCTGTCATCGACGAGATGATTAAAAGTTTGACAGATCACGGTTATGTGACAGATTTTGAAACCTTTAAAGAAGGAATTTTGGCGCGTGAAGCTTTGACTTCTACAGGTTTGGGTGACGGTATAGCAATGCCTCACAGCAAAAACGCTGCTGTCAAAGAAGCGACTGTTCTCTTTGCTAAGTCAAACAAGGGTGTTGACTATGAGAGCTTGGATGGACAAGCAACTGACCTCTTCTTTATGATTGCGGCTCCAGAAGGTGCCAATGACACTCACTTGGCAGCCTTGGCAGAATTGTCTCAATACTTGATGAAAGACGGTTTTGCTGACAAACTTCGTCAAGCAACATCAGCTGACCAAGTCATTGAACTTTTTGACCAAGCTTCAGAAAAAACTGAAGAGCCTATTCAAGCCCCTGTCAATGACTCTGATGACTTTATCGTGGCTGTTACAGCTTGTACTACAGGTATTGCCCACACTTACATGGCTCAAGAAGCTCTTCAAAAAGTGGCTGCTGAAATGGGTATTGGTATCAAGGTTGAAACCAACGGTGCTAGCGGTGTTGGTAACCAACTAACTGCGGAAGACATTCGCAAGGCTAAAGCTGTTATCATTGCAGCAGACAAGGCCGTTGAAATGGATCGATTTGATGGAAAACCATTGATCAATCGTCCAGTTGCTGACGGAATCCGTAAGACAGAAGAGTTGATTAACTTGGCTATTTCAGGAGAAGCGGAAGTCTACCGTGCCGCTAATGGTGCAAAAGCTGCAACAGCCTCTAACGAAAAACAAAGCCTTGGTGGTGCCTTCTACAAACACTTGATGAGTGGTGTATCGCAAATGTTACCATTCGTTATCGGTGGTGGTATCATGATTGCCCTTGCCTTCTTGATTGACGGTGCTTTGGGTGTTCCAAATGAAAATCTTGGTAATCTTGGTTCCTACCATGAACTAGCTTCTATGTTCATGAAAATTGGTGGAGCTGCCTTTGGTTTGATGCTTCCAGTCTTTGCAGGATACGTTGCCTACTCTATCGCTGAAAAACCAGGTTTGGTAGCGGGTTTTGTAGCTGGTGCTATTGCCAAAGAAGGTTTTGCCTTTGGTAAAATCCCTTATGCAGCAGGTGGTGAAGCAACTTCAACTCTTGCAGGTGTCTCATCTGGTTTCCTAGGTGCCCTTGTTGGTGGATTTATCGCAGGTGCTTTAGTTCTTGCTATCAAGAAATACGTGAAAGTTCCTCGTTCACTTGAAGGTGCTAAATCAATTCTTCTTTTACCACTTCTTGGAACAATCTTGACTGGATTTGTCATGCTAGCTGTTAACATCCCAATGGCAGCAATCAACACTGCTATGAATGATTTCCTAGGCGGTCTTGGAGGAGGTTCAGCTGTCCTTCTTGGTATCGTCCTTGGTGGAATGATGGCTGTTGACATGGGTGGACCAGTCAATAAAGCGGCTTATGTCTTTGGTACAGGTACACTTGCAGCGACTGTTTCTTCAGGTGGTTCTGTAGCCATGGCAGCAGTTATGGCTGGAGGAATGGTTCCGCCACTTGCTATCTTTGTCGCAACTCTTCTTTTCAAAGATAAATTTACTAAGGAAGAACGTAACTCAGGTTTGACAAACATCATCATGGGCTTGTCATTTATCACTGAGGGAGCGATTCCATTTGGTGCCGCTGACCCAGCTCGTGCTATCCCAAGCTTCATCCTTGGTTCAGCAGTAGCAGGTGGCCTCGTTGGTCTTACTGGTATCAAACTCATGGCGCCACACGGAGGAATCTTCGTGATTGCCCTTACTTCAAATGCTCTTCTTTACCTCGTTTCTGTCTTGGTAGGAGCAATCGTAAGTGGTGTGGTCTATGGTTACCTACGCAAACCAAAAGCATAAAACTTAGATAGAAAATGAAAAGATTGGACCGTTTGGTGCAGTCTTTTTCTCTTCCCGAAATGCCTGTGAAATATGGTATAATAGAAGAATGGCAAACAAGAATACAAGTAAAACAAGACGGAGACCGTCTAAAGCAGAACTCGAAAGAAAAGAAGCGATTCAACGAATGTTGATTTCGTTGGGAATCGCGCTGTTATTGATTTTCGCAGCCTTCAAATTAGGGGCTGCAGGTATCACCCTTTACAATTTAATTCGCTTATTGGTGGGTAGCCTAGCTTATCTGGCAATATTTGGTATCCTGCTCTATCTCTTCTTTTTCAAGTGGATACGAAAACAGGAAGGGCTCCTATCTGGCTTTTTCACCATATTTGCAGGTTTGCTCTTGATTTTTGAGGCCTACTTAGTTTGGAAATATGGTTTGGACAAGTCGGTATTAAAAGGGACCATGGCTCAGGTTGTGACGGATCTGACTGGTTTTCGAACGACCAGTTTTGCTGGTGGAGGCTTGATTGGTGTTGGACTCTATGTGCCAACAGCCTTTCTCTTCTCAAATATCGGTACTTACTTTATTGGTTCTATCTTGATTTTAGTAGGTGCTCTCCTAGTCAGTCCTTGGTCTGTTTACGATATTGCTGAATTCTTCAGTAGAGGCTTTGCCAAATGGCGGGAAGGGCATGAGCGTCGAAAAGAGGAACGCTTTGTCAAACAAGAAGAAAAAGCTCGTCAAAAGGCTGAGGAAGAGGCTAGATTAGAACAAGAAGAGGCTGAAAAAGCCTTACTCGATTTGCCTCCTATTGATATGGAAACAGGTGAAATTCTGACAGCAGATGTTGTGCCTGACGTTCCACCTTTTCCAGAAGAAGAGTGGGTAGAACCAGAAATCATCCTGCCTC
Source organism: Streptococcus mitis (assembly GCF_946188375.1). Classification (GTDB taxonomy): domain Bacteria; phylum Bacillota; class Bacilli; order Lactobacillales; family Streptococcaceae; genus Streptococcus; species Streptococcus mitis_CX. The sequence goes on along the minus strand of NZ_CAMHUS010000001.1, from coordinate 509,715 downwards.
AAGCTGAACTTGAATTCCCTGAACAGGGAGATAACTCTGATGACGAAGATGTTCAGGTCGATTTTTCAGCCAAGGAAGCCCTTGAATACAAACTTCCAAGCTTACAACTCTTTGCCCCAGATAAACCAAAAGACCAGTCGAAAGAGAAAAAAATCGTTCGTGAAAACATCAAAATCCTAGAAGAAACTTTTGCTAGTTTTGGTATTAAGGTAACGGTTGAACGGGCTGAAATTGGGCCGTCAGTGACCAAGTATGAAGTCAAGCCAGCAGTCGGTGTACGGGTTAACCGCATTTCCAATCTAGCAGATGACCTCGCTCTAGCCTTGGCAGCCAAGGATGTCCGGATTGAGGCTCCAATACCTGGTAAATCCTTAGTCGGGATTGAGGTTCCTAACTCTGAGATTGCGACGGTATCCTTCCGCGAACTATGGGAACAATCTCAAACGAAAGCAGAAAATCTCTTAGAAATTCCTCTAGGAAAGGCAGTTAATGGCACCGCAAGAGCTTTTGACCTTTCCAAGATGCCCCACTTGCTAGTTGCAGGTTCAACGGGTTCAGGGAAGTCAGTAGCTGTTAACGGCATTATCGCTAGCATCCTCATGAAGGCGAGACCTGACCAAGTTAAATTTATGATGGTCGATCCCAAGATGGTTGAGTTGTCTGTTTACAATGATATTCCCCACCTCTTGATTCCAGTCGTGACCAATCCACGTAAGGCCAGCAAGGCTTTGCAAAAGGTCGTGGATGAAATGGAAAATCGTTATGAACTCTTTGCCAAGGTGGGAGTTCGGAATATTGCAGGTTTTAATGCCAAGGTAGAAGAGTTTAATGCTCAGTCTGAGTACAAGCAGGTTCCGCTACCACTCATTGTTGTAATTGTGGATGAGTTGGCTGACCTTATGATGGTAGCCAGCAAGGAAGTGGAAGATGCTATCATTCGTCTCGGACAGAAGGCGCGTGCTGCAGGTATCCACATGATTCTTGCAACCCAGCGTCCATCCGTTGACGTCATTTCTGGTCTGATCAAGGCCAATGTCCCATCTCGTGTCGCTTTCGCAGTTTCATCAGGAACAGACTCCCGTACTATTTTAGATGAAAATGGAGCTGAGAAACTGCTTGGACGTGGAGATATGCTCTTTAAACCAATTGATGAAAATCATCCAGTTCGTCTCCAAGGCTCCTTTATCTCGGATGACGATGTCGAACGCATCGTAAACTTCATCAAGGCTCAGGCGGATGCGGATTACGATGAGAGTTTTGATCCAGGTGAGGTTTCTGAAAATGACGGAGAATTTTCAGATGGTGAATCTGGTGGTGATCCGCTCTTTGAAGAAGCCAAGGCTTTGGTAATCGAAACCCAGAAAGCCAGCGCATCTATGATTCAGCGTCGTTTGTCAGTTGGATTTAACCGTGCGACCCGTCTCATGGAAGAGCTTGAGATGGCAGGTGTCATTGGTCCAGCTGAAGGTACCAAACCAAGAAAAGTTTTACAACAATAAAAAAATAGCTTCTTTCCAAGTTTGGAAGGAGGCTATTTTAGTGATTATTGATTAGTTTTATTTTCCGAAGTTGGGGTATTGGACTGTTTTTCATTTTCAGTAGCAGGTTTACTTGGAGTAGGAGTAGAAGAATCCTGAGTTGCTGCTTTCTGCTCTTCTTTTTTCTCTTCCTTGACGCTAGATTTTGGTGTTTCCTCTTGCTGTGTTTTTTCTTGAGAAGTGTTATTTTCCTTATTGGGACTAGTGTTTTCCTGAGGGGATTCCTTTTGAATTTCTTTGACAATTGTTGTCGTCTGGCTTGTCGTAGGTTCTTTTTTAGTGTTTTTGTTATTATCTAAGGCGTTCATGATAGTGATACTTGCAGTAATTAAGCCAAGGATACTACCGATAGTGGCAACAGTTTTTTGAAAGACCGTGAAGCCTTTTTTGATGTGTTCTGTTTTTGGTTTTGAAGTTCTACGATAATTAGACATATATTCTCTCCTTTAATTAAAATTTATTATACCGCATTTCTTTAAAAAAATCTTAAAAAAAGAGAAATTGCCCTTTCTTGTCGCAGGCTCCGTTTCATGATACAATAGAGGGAGTGATTTTAGAAAGCGTGAGAAAATATGATTTACTTTGATAATTCGGCGACGACCAAGCCCTATCCTGAAGCACTTGAAACCTATATGCAGGTCGCTTCAAAAATTTTAGGAAATCCATCTAGTCTCCATCGTTTGGGAGACCAGGCAACACGAATCTTAGATGCTTCTCGCCAACAGATTGCAGATTTAATCGGTAAGAAAAGCGATGAAATCTTCTTTACTTCTGGTGGGACAGAAGGAGATAACTGGGTCATCAAGGGTGTGACCTTTGAAAAGGCTCAGTTTGGAAAACACATCATTGTATCAGCCATTGAACATCCGGCAGTCAAAGAGTCAGCCCTCTGGTTGAAAAGTCAAGGATTTGAAGTAGATTTTGCTCCAGTTGATAACAAAGGATTTGTAAATGTTGAAGCGTTATCAGATTTGATAAGACCTGATACGACCCTCGTTTCCGTCATGGCTGTGAACAATGAAATCGGCTCGATTCAACCTATTCAAGCTATTTCAGAACTATTGGCAGACAAGCCAACTATTTCCTTCCACGTTGATGCGGTTCAGGCACTTGCCAAGATTCCGACTGAAAAGTATCTGACAGAACGAGTGGATTTTGCGACTTTCTCTAGTCACAAGTTTCACGGAGTTCGAGGTGTTGGATTTGTCTATATCAAGTCTGGCAAGAAGATTACGCCTCTTTTAACAGGTGGGGGTCAGGAACGTGATTACCGTTCGACAACTGAAAATGTGGCAGGAATTGCAGCGACTGCCAAGGCTCTCCGCTTGTCTATGGAAAAGCTAGATATCTTTAGGTGCAAGACTGGGCAGATGAAGTCAGTAATTCGTCAAGCACTTCTGGACTATCCAGATATTTTTGTCTTTTCGGATGAGGAAGACTTCGCCCCTCATATTCTGACTTTTGGAATCAAGGGTGTTCGTGGTGAAGTCATCGTTCACGCCTTTGAAGACTATGATATTTTCATCTCAACGACCTCTGCTTGTTCGTCCAAGGCTGGGAAACCAGCCGGAACCCTGATTGCCATGGGAGTGGATAAAGATAAGGCCCAGTCAGCTGTGCGTCTTAGCCTAGACCTTGAAAATGATATGAGTCAGGTCGAGCAGTTTTTGACCAAGTTAAAATTAATTTACAATCAAACTAGAAAAGTAAGATAGGAGCATTCATGCAATATTCAGAAATTATGATTCGCTACGGAGAATTATCAACCAAGGGTAAAAATCGTATGCGTTTCATCAATAAACTTCGCAATAATATTTCAGACGTTTTGTCTATCTATCCCCAAGTTAAGGTAACGGCAGATCGCGACCGTGCCCACGCTTATCTCAATGGAGCAGATTACACAGCAGTAGCAGAATCGCTCAAACAAGTTTTTGGAATTCAAAACTTTTCCCCTGTTTATAAGGTTGAAAAATCTGTAGAAGTTCTGAAGTCTGCTGTCCAAGAGATTATGAAAGATATCTACAAGGATGGCATGACCTTTAAAATCTCTAGCAAGCGTAGCGACCACACCTTTGAACTTGATAGTCGTGAACTCAATCAAACACTTGGAGGTGCTGTTTTCGAAGCCATTCCAAATGTGCAAGCTCAAATGAAAAGTCCTGACATCAATCTTCAGGTGGAGATACGTGAAGAAGCAGCCTATCTTTCTTATGAAACCATTCGTGGGGCTGGTGGTTTGCCAGTTGGAACTTCAGGTAAAGGGATGCTTATGTTGTCAGGAGGGATTGACTCACCTGTAGCAGGTTATCTTGCTTTGAAACGTGGAGTGGATATTGAGGCTGTTCATTTTGCCAGCCCACCTTACACGAGTCCAGGCGCTCTCAAAAAAGCCCAAGATTTGACCCGTAAATTAACCAAGTTTGGAGGAAATATCCAGTTTATCGAAGTTCCTTTTACAGAGATTCAAGAGGAAATCAAGGCTAAAGCACCAGAAGCCTACCTTATGACCTTGACGCGTCGTTTTATGATGCGGATTACTGACCGTATTCGTGAGGTACGAAATGGTTTAGTAATTATCAATGGGGAAAGTCTTGGTCAAGTAGCCAGCCAAACCTTGGAGAGCATGCAGGCTATCAATGCAGTTACCAACACTCCCATCATCCGTCCAGTTGTGACAATGGATAAGTTGGAAATCATTGACATTGCTCAGGAAATTGACACCTTTGAAATTTCTATCCAGCCTTTTGAAGACTGTTGTACCATTTTTGCGCCAGATCGTCCGAAAACAAATCCTAAGATTAAGAATGCGGAGCAGTATGAAGCTCGCATGGATGTTGAAGGTTTAGTTGAGCGAGCTGTAGCTGGAATCATGATTACTGAGATTACACCGCAGGCTGAAAAAGATGAAGTGGATGACTTGATTGACAATCTGCTCTAATCAGAAAATCCAGAAGAATTTAGAAAAATAGATGAAAAAGTTAGTTTTTAATTCCAAAAGTGGAAGCAAAACTAACTTTTTTTCTATAATTGTGATATAATAAAATAAAATTTTGAATATAGAGAGTTTTCTGACAATGAATCAATCCTACTTTTATTTAAAAATGAAAGAACACAAACTCAAGGTTCCTTATACAGGTAAGGAACGCCGTGTACGTGTTCTTCTGCCTAAAGATTATGAGAAAGACACGGATCGTTCCTATCCTGTTGTTTACTTTCATGACGGGCAAAATGTTTTTTATAGCAAGGAGTCTTTCATTGGCCATTCATGGAAGATTATCCCAGCTATTAAGCGTAATCCTGATATCAGTCGCATGATTGTCGTCGCCATTGACAATGATGGTATGGGGCGGATGAATGAGTATGCGGCTTGGAAGTTCCAAGAATCTCCTATCCCAGGACAGCAATTTGGCGGTAAGGGCGTGGAGTATGCCGAGTTTGTTATGGAGGTGGTCAAGCCATTTATCGATGAGACCTACCGTACTAAAGCTGACCGCCAGCATACGGCTATGATTGGGTCTTCACTAGGAGGAAATATTACCCAGTTTATCGGTTTGGAATACCAAGACCAAATTGGTTGCTTGGGCGTCTTTTCATCTGCCAACTGGCTCCATCAAGAAGCCTTTAATCGCTATATTGAACGAAAGAAACTATCGCCTGACCAGCGTATCTTTATCTATGTTGGAACTGAAGAAGCAGATGATACGGACAAGACCCTGATGGCTGGTAATATCAAACAAGCCTATATCGATTCGTCTCTTCGGTATTACCATGATTTGATAGCAGGTGGGGTACACTTAGATAATCTTGTCTTGAAAGTTCAGTCTGGTGCCATCCATAGTGAAATCCCTTGGTCGGAGAATTTACCAGACTGTCTGAGATTTTTTGCAGAGAAATGGTAAGTTAGAAAAGGAGAAAGCCAATGCATATTGAAAACCTTAGCCACTGGAGTGGTCATCTCAACCGTGAAATGTACCTCAACCGTTATGGACATGCTGGGATTCCAGTTGTGGTTTTTGCTTCATCAGGTGGCAGTCACAATGAATACTATGATTTTGGCATGATTGATGCCTGTGCTTCCTTTATCGAGGAAGGCCGTGTTCAGTTCTTTACCCTATCCAGTGTAGACAGTGAGAGCTGGTTGGCCACTTGGAAACATGGTCATGACCAGGCGGAGATGCATCGTACCTACGAACGCTATGTGATTGAAGAGGCCATTCCTTTTATCAAGCATAAGACAGGTTGGTTTGATGGTATGATGACGACAGGTTGCTCGATGGGCGCCTACCATGCTGTCAATTTTTTCCTCCAGCATCCAGATGTCTTTACCAAGGTGATAGCTCTTAGTGGTGTTTACGACGCACGTTTCTTTGTCGGCGATTACTACAATGACGATGCTATTTACCAAAACTCGCCAGTAGATTATATCTGGAACCAGAACGACGGCTGGTTTATTGATCGTTATCGTCAGGCAGAGATTGTGCTGTGTACGGGTCTTGGTGCATGGGAACAAGACGGTCTACCATCTTTCTACAAGCTCAAAGAAGCCTTTGACCAGAAACAAATTCCAGCCTGGTTTGCTGAATGGGGACACGATGTCGCCCATGACTGGGAATGGTGGCGCAAACAAATGCCTTATTTCCTTGGAAATCTCTATTTATAAAAGGAGTTATCTATGAATTACCTTGTTATTTCTCCCTACTATCCACAAAACTTTCAACAGTTTACCATAGAACTAGCCAATAAAGGCATCACAGTCTTGGGAATTGGTCAAGAACCATACGAGCAATTGGATGAACCTTTACGCAATAGCCTGACCGAGTATTTCCGCGTAGATAATCTTGAGAACATAGACGAAGTCAAACGTGCTGTAGCCTTTCTTTTCTATAAACATGGCCCAATTGACCGCATTGAGTCTCATAATGAATACTGGCTTGAGTTGGATGCAACACTCAGAGAACAATTCAATGTCTTTGGTGCCAAACCAGAGGATCTCAAAAAGACGAAATTTAAGTCTGAAATGAAGAAACTCTTCAAAAAAGCAGGTGTCCCTGTGGTACCTGGAGCTGTTATCAAGACGGAAGCAGATGTGGATCAAGCTGCGAATGGAATCGGTCTTCCTATGATTGCAAAACCTGACAATGGAGTGGGAGCAGCCGCGACCTTTAAGCTTGAAACAGAAGACGATATCAATCACTTCAAGCAAGAATGGGACCATTCGACCGTTTATTTCTTTGAAAAATTTGTCACTTCCAGCGAAATTTGCACCTTTGATGGTCTTGTGGATAAGGACGGAAAAATTGTCTTTTCAACAACCTTTGACTACGCCTATACACCGCTTGATCTCATGATTTACAAGATGGACAATTCCTACTATGTGCTCAAGGATATGGATCCCAAATTACGTAAATATGGTGAGGCAATTGTCAAAGAATTTGGTATGAAAGAACGGTTCTTCCATATCGAGTTCTTCCGTGAAGGGGATGATTACATCGCCATTGAGTACAATAACCGCCCTGCAGGTGGTTTTACCATTGATGTTTATAACTTTGCCCATTCCTTGGACCTCTATCGTGGATATGCAGCTATTGTCGCAGGAGAAGAGTTCCCAGCGTCAGACTTTGAAGCTCAATATTGTTTAGCTACATCCCGTCGTGCCAATGCTCACTATGTTTATTCTGAGGAGGACTTGCTTGCCAAATACAGCCATCAGTTCAAGGTTAAAAAAATCATGCCAGCGGCCTTTGCGGAACTTCAAGGAGATTACCTTTATATGCTGACAACTCCGAGTCGACAAGAAATGGAGCAGATGATTGCAGATTTCGGACAACGTCAAGAATAAGAACTCTCGGATTAAGGAAATGGATCCCCTTAATCCTTTTGTTTTAATAAGAGAAATAAAACCGCTTTCTCATACATTCTTTTAGAAAACCTGTTGCTAAAAGATATAAAAATTGATAGAATAAGGATTGTCTAAAAAATTTTAAGGAGAATCTATCAAATGGATTTCACATGGGCAATTAAATATGCCACTGAATTTTTGGGAACTGCTATTTTGATCATTCTTGGAAATGGTGCAGTTGCCAACGTTGAACTTAAAGGTACGAAAGGTCACCAAAGTGGCTGGATCGTTATCGCTGTTGGTTATGGTATGGGGGTTATGATCCCAGCCTTGATGTTTGGTAACGTATCTGGAAACCACATCAACCCAGCCTTCACTCTTGGACTTGCGATCAGCGGTCTCTTCCCTTGGGCACAAGTTGCGCCTTATATCATCGCACAAGTTTTGGGTGCTATCTTTGGTCAAGCCTTGGTTGTGGCAACACACCGCCCATACTACTTGAAAACTGAAAATCCAAACAACATTTTGGGTACTTTCTCAACAATTTCAAGTTTGGATAATGGTACAAAAGAATCACATTTTGCAGCAACTGTTAACGGTTTTGTAAACGAGTTTGTTGGTTCATTTGTTCTTTTCTTTGCAGCTCTTGGAATGACTAAAAACTTCTTTGGTGCTGAACTAGTATCAAAAGCACAAGCAGCTATCAATGCTCAAGTTGCTCAAGCAACTACTCAAGGTCAAACCATTCCTCAAGAACAAGTAACAGCAGCACTTGACCAAGCTAAAGAACAAGTAGCGCCATTTATGACTTCTGGTCTTGGAATTGCTCACTTGGCACTTGGATTCCTTGTTATGGCTTTGGTAACATCACTTGGTGGACCTACAGGGCCTGCCTTGAACCCAGCCCGTGACTTGGGACCACGTCTCCTTCATGCTTTCCTTCCAAAATCAGTTCTTGGTGAGCACAAAGGTGATTCAAAATGGTGGTATTCTTGGGTACCAGTAGTAGCACCTATCGCAGCAGCAATTGCGGCAGTAGCTATCTTCAAATTCCTTTACCTATAAGAAATTGAAACCGAGGAAATCCTCGGTTTTTTAGATGAAATTTTACGAAAAAAAGGTAAATCTGAGCATAATTTCTTGTAAAAAATTCTAAAATCCTTTAAAATAAAAGAGTTGGAGGAGTTTATGAATGTAAATCAGATTGTACGGATTATTCCTACTTTAAAAGTTAATAATAGAAAATTAAATGAAACATTTTATATAGGAACCCTTGGCATGAAGGCCTTATTAGAAGAGTCAGCCTTTCTGTCACTAGGTGATCAAACAGGTTTAGAAAAGCTGGTTTTAGAAGAAGCTCCAAGTATGCGCACTCGTAAGGTAGAGGGAAGAAAAAAACTAGCTAGATTGATTGTCAAGGTAGAAAATCCCTTAGAAATCGAGGCCTTATTAGCTAAAACAGATTCGATTCATCAATTATATAAAGGTAAAAATGGCTACGCTTTTGAGATTTTTTCACCCGAAGATGATTTGATTTTGATTCATGCGGAAGATGACAGAGCAAGTCTAGTAGAAGTAGGAGAAAAGCCAGAATTTCAAACAGATCTGGAGTCAATTTCTTTAAGTAAATTTGAAATTTCTATGGAATTACACCTCCCAACGGATGTAGATAGTTTTTTGGAACTATCTGAAATTGGGACATCACTTGATTTTATCCCAGCTCAGGGTCAAGATTTGACTGTGGACAATACGGCTACTTGGGACTTATCTATGCTCAAGTTCTTGGTCAATGAACTAGATATAGCAAGTCTTCGCCAGAAGTTTGAGTCTACTGAATATTTTATTCCTAAGTCTGAAAAATTCTTCCTTGGTAAAGATAGAAATAATGTTGAATTGTGGTTTGAAAAAGTATGAAGTGGACCAAGATTATTAAAAAAATAGAAGAACAAATCGAGGCAGGGATTTATCCCGGAGCCTCTTTTGCGTATTTTAAGGACCATCAATGGACGGAGTTCTATTTAGGCCAGAGTGACCCAGAGCATGGCTTACAGACTGAGGTAGGACTATTTTATGACCTAGCTAGTGTCAGCAAGGTTGTTGGCGTTGGCACAGTTTTTACTTTTTTGTGGGAAAAAGGCAAATTAGATATTGACAGACCGGTAACAGATTTTTTAGCTGAGAGTGATTATCCAGACATCACTATTCGCCAGCTCTTAACCCACGCTACAGATCTTGATCCTTTTATTCCCAATCGTGATCTTTTAACAGCACCTGAATTAAAGGAAGCGATGTTTCATCTTAAGAGACGAAGTCAGCCAGCCTTTCTTTATTCGGATGTCCATTTTTTGCTGTTGGGTTTTATTTTGGAAAGAATCTTTAATCAAGACTTGGATGAGATTTTACAGGAGCAAGTCTGGAAACCTTGGGGAATGGCGGATACCCAGTTTGGGCCTGTTGAGCTTGCTGTTCCAACAGTCAGAGGTGTAGAGGCAGGCATAGTACATGATCCCAAGGCTCGCCTTCTGGGCAGACATGCAGGTAGTGCTGGTTTATTTTCTACTGTAAAGGATTTACAAATCTTTTTAGAACATTATTTAGCAGATGATTTTGCAAGAGATTTGAGTCAAAATTTTTCTCCTTTGGATGACAAGGAACGTTCTTTAGCATGGAATTTGGAAGGAGATTGGCTAGACCATACGGGCTATACAGGTACCTTCATCATGTGGAATCGGCAGAATCAAGAAGCGGTCATTTTCCTATCGAATCGTACCTATGAAAAGGATGAGAGAGCTCAATGGATTATAGACCGCAATCAAGTGATGGACTTGATTCGCAAAGAAGAGTAAGGAGAGACATGTCAAACAGTTTAAAAGGGACTCTATTAACAGTTGTGGCTGGGATTGCTTGGGGCTTGTCAGGAACGAGTGGCCAATACCTGATGGCGCACGGAATTTCGGCTCTGGTTTTGACCAACTTGCGTCTTTTAATCGCTGGTGGGATTCTCATGTTCTTGGCTTATGTTACTGCAAAGGATAAAATGCTGGCCTTTTTAACGGATAAGAAGAGTTTGCTGTCTCTTCTTATTTTTGCTCTAATTGGCCTCTTCCTCAATCAATTTGCCTATCTAACTGCTATTCAGGAAACCAATGCAGGAACCGCGACGGTGCTTCAGTATGTTTGCCCTGTCGGGATTTTGATTTATAGCTGTATCAAGGATAAGGTAGCACCGACACTGGGAGAGATTGTTTCTATCATATTAGCCATCGGAGGGACCTTTCTGATCGCCACTCATGGGCAGTTGGACCAGTTATCCATGACACCTGCCGGTCTGTTCTGGGGTCTCTTTTCTGCTCTGACTTACGCACTTTATATCATTTTGCCCATAGCCTTGATTAAGAAGTGGGGGAGCAGTTTGGTCATTGGTGTGGGAATGGTCATAGCAGGTTTAGTCGCCCTTCCTTTTACAGGAGTTCTACAGACTGCTATCCCAACTAGTCTTGATTTTCTCCTTGCATTTGCGGGCATTATCCTTATCGGGACTGTCTTTGCCTATACAGCCTTCTTAAAAGGAGCCAGTCTGATTGGACCGGTCAAGTCAAGCTTGTTGGCTTCTATTGAGCCAATCTCGGCGGTTTTCTTTGCCTTCTTAATTATGAATGAACAATTTTATCCTATTGATTTTCTTGGCATGGCAATGATATTGTTTGCTGTAACTCTGATTTCTTTGAAAGATTTACTCTTAGAGAAATAAAAAAGACTCTTTGTCCGTGACAGAGAGTTTTTGCATAGTAATCTAATTATTTTCAAGATAAAATTCAAAGCGTTCGCCTACATACTGACTTTTTACGTATTCAAAAGCAGTACCATCTTCTAGGTAGGAAACCTGAGTCAAACCAAGAATAGCATGTCCTTTTTCAACTTCCAAATAGTGGGCAATCTTTTCTTTAGCAAGACGAGCATAGATGGTCTGCTGTGATTTGCCTATACGGTAGCCGTGTTTTTGCAAGGTTTGGAAGAAATGACTAGTGATTTCTTCTTTTTTAAAGTCCTTAATGAATTTTTCAGGAATAGAAGCAACTTCATAAACTAGAGGAACTTGGTCGGCATAGCGAACCCGCTCCATTCGGATAATATTTTCGGTAGGAGAAATTCCTAGCTTGGCAACTTCCTGCTCATTGGGAATGGTTTTTCTGTAGGAAATGAGTTGGCTAGAGGGAACTTTACCTTGGGACTTAACAATTTCAGTAAAACTGGTTGTGCCTCTCATCTTTTCTTGTACACGTGTACTGGATACAAAGGTGCCGCTTCCTACACGGCGCTCTAAAACTCCTTCTTCGACCAAGAGGGAAATAGCTTGGCGGAGGGTCATGCGACTGACCGCAAACTGCTCTGCTAAATCTCGTTCACTTGGAAGTCTCTCACCGATGGCCCAACGATGTTCGTCAATATCCTTTTTAATCTGGTCATGGATTTTCATATAAGCAGGTAGCATATTTTTCACTTCATTTCTATCTTTTCTCTATTGTACCCCAATAAACTAGAAAAAGTCAATCTTCGCCTTGTTTAGTTGGTAATTCGCCCTTATTTGTGATAGAATATTGGAAAAAGATATTTCTTTTGAGAAAGGAAAAAGATGAGCAACATTTCAACTGATTTGCAAGATGTAGAAAAAATCATCGTTTTGGACTATGGTAGCCAATACAACCAGCTGATTTCACGCCGTATCCGTGAGATTGGTGTTTTTTCAGAACTAAAGAGCCATAAAATTTCAGCTACTGAAGTTCGTGAAATCAACCCTGTAGGAATCATCCTTTCAGGTGGTCCAAACTCTGTATACGAAGATGGTTCATTCGATATTGACCCAGAAATCTTCGAACTTGGAATTCCTATTTTGGGAATCTGTTATGGTATGCAGTTATTGACCCATAAACTTGGAGGAAAAGTTGTTCCCGCAGGTGATGCTGGAAATCGTGAATACGGTCAATCAACCCTAACTCACACACCATCAGCGCTTTTTGAATCAACCCCAGATGAGCAGACTGTATTGATGAGCCACGGCGATGCAGTTACTGAGATTCCTTCTGACTTTGTTCGTACTGGAACATCAGCTGACTGCCCATACGCAGCTATCGAAAATCCAGATAAACACATTTACGGTATCCAATTCCACCCAGAAGTTCGTCATTCTGTATACGGAAATGATATCCTTCGTAACTTTGCTCTTAACATCTGTAAAGCTAAAGGCGACTGGACAATGGATAACTTCATTGATATGCAGATCCAAAAAATCCGTGAAACAGTCGGTGATAAACGTGTCCTTCTTGGTCTATCAGGTGGGGTGGACTCATCTGTCGTTGGAGTTCTTCTCCAAAAGGCGATTGGCGATCAATTGATCTGTATCTTCGTAGACCACGGTCTTCTTCGTAAAGGTGAAGCAGATCAAGTTATGGACATGCTTGGTGGTAAGTTTGGTTTGAATATCGTCAAAGCAGACGCTGCTAAACGTTTCCTTGACAAACTTGCTGGCGTTTCTGACCCTGAACAAAAACGTAAAATCATTGGTAATGAGTTTGTGTATGTATTTGATGACGAAGCAAGCAAGCTCAAAGATGTGAAATTCCTTGCTCAAGGTACGCTTTATACAGACGTGATTGAGTCTGGTACAGATACAGCCCAAACTATCAAGTCACACCACAACGTGGGTGGTCTTCCAGAAGACATGCAATTTGAATTGATTGAACCACTCAATACTCTTTATAAAGATGAGGTTCGTGCTCTTGGTACAGAACTTGGTATGCCAGACCATATCGTATGGCGCCAACCATTCCCAGGACCAGGACTTGCTATCCGTGTGATGGGTGAAATTACTGAAGAGAAACTAGAGACTGTTCGTGAGTCAGACGCTATCCTGCGTGAGGAAATTGCCAAAGCTGGCCTTGACCGTGATATCTGGCAATACTTCACAGTTAATACAGGTGTTCGTTCAGTCGGTGTTATGGGTGACGGTCGTACGTATGACTACACGATTGCAATCCGTGCGATCACCTCTATCGATGGTATGACTGCTGATTTTGCCAAAATTCCATGGGAAGTGCTTCAAAAAATCTCAGTACGTATCGTAAACGAAGTGGATCACGTTAACCGTATCGTCTACGATATTACAAGTAAACCACCTGCAACCGTTGAGTGGGAGTAAAGCTATAAATACTTTACTCTTATAGTAAATGAAAAATAAGGATTTCGAGAGAACAAAATCGTTCTCTCTTTTTTTAGCTGAATATTTTAAGTAAAAGGTTAAGCTATTCTTTCATAAAACAAGACAGAATAGTTACCTCTAAAGTTTCATCATAAGAGAACAGTTATATTCTCTGAATCTACTTTTGAGATGGTAAAAATAGATATACTGATATCCATTCCTTTTATCATATCCTTGATTTCTTAAGTTTTAAAGACAGTTTAATCAGGATTTCTTTTATATATCGATTAAGAAATAAATAATCTGTCTTGAATCCTACCATAGATGTATAAAGAGTCATTTTGTTTTTTTGTTTCGTATCAGTATTAATCCGTTCTGGTGCTGGTTTTTGAATTGTAGAAAATTCTAGTACAGTAGTTAGGAAGTTTTTATAAATTTATTGTATTTAATTCTTGACTTGATACCTTTACTTTTTTAGTAAATTATGTAATAATGTTAACAATAAAAATAAATGAAAGTTGGTGTTTCTATTGCATAAAGCAGTAAAACAAGAAAAAGGTCATGGCTATCTCCGTAAAACTAAGTTAGGTTTGTTAAGTGGTATTATCCTAACGACTGCTTTAGGGAGTTTATTTTTAAATGGGATTGTAAGCGCTGACGAACAACCTACTAATACAACAAGCGTCCAACCAGGTCAACCGGCAGGTGAAAGTTCACAAAATGAGTTTGAAACGAGTACAACACATACGGTAAAAGAAACCGAGTTAAAAGCTAAAGTTGAAGAAGTAAAAGCTTTAGGGGTTAAGGTTACAGAAACACCCACTGAAAATGTAGGTGTTGCAAATAGTTCTTCTGAGGTTACACATTTACGCACAACTGCTGAAGAAAAAGTAGATTCTCAAATTCGTGATTTAGAGTCTGCAAAAGCTGAACAAGAACAAGTGAAAGCGGATAGAACTAAGATTGATGAGTTTAAAAATACTCTTATTAATGCTAATTATATTAAAGTAAAAGCTAGATTAGTTTCTCAGGTAAATAGTCGAGATATCGATGAAGATGTCTCGAAAGAAGCGTCAGTTAGCCCGATTACATCAAGTAGCGGTGAAATTCGGTATTTGAAAGCGAATGAATTGGAGTTAACTGATTCTCAAGGTTTGTATAATGCAGTATCGAAACCAACTACTGAGGAAGTTACAGAAACATTTATTAAGGTACCTGCTCGAATTGGAATTACAGATAAATATGCAACAAATCGTGTGAATATCGGGTATCCTGCTCGTATAGTGGAACTAACTCCAAACACTGTGTATAGTTACACCATCACACCTCGTTCAGATAGTGTTTTATCTAGTATTTACGGTATCGGTAGTATTGAGACAACTGCTAAATTTGAGTATACACTACCTGAAGAAACCAAACTTTACGCTACATTTAGCAGTAAACCTGTTGAGACTCATGTAATTATTAAAAACTTAACTCGACGTGCTGAAAATCATACTGATTTCATTGGTTACACTCGAACTTATAGATATAAGGATAAGCAAGGAAATATTATTCCAATTAAAGATTTATATGCAAAATTCTTAGATGTCCAAGGTTTTCAGGGTAAAGGGGTTATAACGTCTTCTGATATTCCAAAATCTAAATTATCCGAGTTTGAATTACGTTCAGCTGGTGCTGATTACACTTATAGACAAGAAACATCTTTACTTGGAGAAAATACAATTTCTCAAAAAGAGTACATTGCTAGTAAAGTAGTTCCTAATAAACGTAATCAGTTTACACCTCGCATTGTTTATGCATCAAATATCCAAAGAGTTGAATTGACAGATACAGAAAAAGCAATCAACGGTGTGTCTCGCACTTTCCATACTGTTACTTATACAGAAGTTCAAAACAAAGGTTTAGTGACTCAGAAGTTTGTAAACGAACAAGGTGTTGAAATTGCACCTAGTGTTAAATCTGAACTTAAAGAAGTAGGTTCTGAGGTATCTTTAACTCATCCGACCGATTTAGACTTTGAGAACAAGCGTTATACCTTTAAAGAACAAGACAAACAAGATATTACAGAGATTGTGAAAGGTGAAACTGTCATTACCTATGTGTATAAACAGAAGTATGAGAACAACTTACCACCTGTAGAAACAGAAACAAAAATTCCAATTACGACAACTTATGTAGAAGACAAAACAATCGACTATGGTACGGAAATTGTTGAATCGAACGGTAGCGAAGGTAAAATTGTAACTACAACACCTAAAATTGTGAATGAACTTGATGGTATTGTAACTGACGGTAAGCCGACTGAAAAAGAAACTCCTATGGTACCAAAAGTAGTTAAAGTAGGTACTAAACCTAAAGTTGTAGAAACAACTACTCCATATACAACACGTTATGTAGAAGATAATACAAAAGATAAAGACTATCGAGAAGTAACAAGAACTGGTAAAGCTGGTAAAACAACTACTACAATAACTTATACCTTGGATCCTAATACAGGAGCAGTAACACCGAATGAACCAACCACGATTACTGAAGAAGCAGTAGAAGAAGTTATCACAGTCGGTACGAAACCAAAGGTTGAGGCACCAAAGGTTGAAACGCCAAAGGTTGAAACACCAAAAGTTGAAACACCAAAGGTTGAAACACCAAAAGTTGAAACACCAAAGGTTGAAACGCCAAAAGTTGAAACGCCAAAGGTTGAAACGCCAAAAGTTGAAACACCAAAGGTTGAAACGCCAAAAGTTGAAACACCAAAGGTTGAAACGCCAAAAGTTGAAACACCAAAGGTTGAGACACCAAAGGTAGAAGTACCAAAATCAAAGACACCAACTGAACAATCGACAAAAGAAACTTCACAAATTCCGACTTCTGTAGCAAGTAAGAGAGAGGAATTGCCTAATACAGGTACAGAAGATCATGCTAATCTTGTAGTCTTAGGACTTCTAGGAGTTTTGAGTGGATTTGGATTTCTTGCACACAAGAAAAAAGAAGTGGAGAAATAGTTTTTTCTAACCTATATTAGAAAAGGGCTCACATCTGTGGGCTTTTTCTCTTTGACAATCTTTTTGCTTTAATAATCTAAAAGATTAGAATTGTCAAAACAATCTGTCTAGGCTTGATTTTATGGCTTATTTACTATAAAATGAGAAGGAAAAACGTCAAACTTTTATATTGCAAATAGGAGAAAACATGACAAAAACATTAAAACGTCCAGAGGTTTTATCACCTGCAGGGACTTTAGAGAAGCTAAAGGTAGCTGTTCAATATGGAGCAGATGCTGTCTTTATCGGTGGTCAGGCCTATGGCCTTCGTAGCCGTGCCGGAAACTTTACTTTCGAACAGATGGAAGAAGGTGTCCAGTTTGCGGCCAAGTATGGTGCTAAGGTTTATGTGGCTGCCAATATGGTTATGCACGAAGGAAATGAGGCTGGTGCTGGTGAGTGGTTCCGTAAACTACGTGATATCGGAATCGCGGCAGTTATCGTGTCTGACCCAGCCTTGATTATGATTGCAGCGACTGAAGCGCCTGGTCTTGAAATCCACCTCTCTACCCAAGCAAGTGCGACTAACTATGAAACACTTGAGTTCTGGAAAGAACTAGGTTTAACTCGTGTCGTTTTGGCGCGTGAGGTTTCAATGGAAGAATTGGCAGAAATTCGCAAACGTACAGATGTTGAGATTGAAGCCTTTGTTCATGGAGCCATGTGTATTTCTTACTCTGGTCGTTGTACTCTTTCAAACCACATGAGTATGCGTGATGCTAACCGTGGTGGTTGCTCTCAGTCTTGTCGTTGGAAGTACGACCTTTACGATATGCCATTTGGGAAGGAACGTAAGAGTCTTAAAGGTGAAATTCCTGAAGAATTTTCAATGTCAGCCGTTGATATGTCCATGATTGACCATATCCCAGATATGATTGAAAACGGTGTGGACAGTCTCAAGATTGAAGGACGTATGAAGTCTATTCACTACGTATCAACAGTAACAAACTGCTACAAGGCAGCTGTTGATGCTTATCTAGAAAGTCCAGAGAAGTTTGAAGCTATCAAGCAGGACTTGATTGATGAAATGTGGAAGGTTGCCCAACGTGAATTAGCAACAGGTTTCTACTATGGTACACCATCTGAAAATGAGCAGTTGTTTGGTGCTCGTCGTAAAATTCCTGAGTATAAGTTTGTCGCTGAAGTGGTTTCTTTTGATGATGCGACACAAACAGCAACTATTCGTCAACGGAATGTCATTAACGAAGGCGACCAAGTTGAGTTTTATGGCCCAGGTTTCCGTCATTTTGAAACGTATATCGAAGATTTACATGATGCCAAAGGCAATAAAATTGACCGTGCTCCTAATCCAATGGAACTCTTGACTATCAAGGTTCCACAACCTGTTCAAGCTGGAGATATGGTTCGAGCTCTCAAAGAAGGACTCATCAATCTTTATAAGGAAGATGGAACCAGCGTCACAGTGCGTGCTTAATAAACATGTAGGAGACGAAAGTTTTCTAGTTGCTTTCCCTTTAATCCTACTTACTAAAAGAACAGTAGGTTAAAGAAAATATATTAATTTCCATCCGAGTTTTCATCTCGGATTTTTTCATTATTTTTCAGAAAGACCCAGATAATGGACGGATTTATTACAAGTTTTTTGCAAAGTTTTCTATATAATAGGCTAAAAAATAGTAAAATTGTAAATAATTTTCATTAAACGCTTTCAACGTAAGTAAAAAGTTGACAAATCCAATTTTTAGGACTAAACTAAGTAAGTAAATTTTAATTAAAAGGAGAATTCGTCATGAATTTAACATTTTTCGGTCTATGTCTTGCCTGTATGGGTGTATCTCTTGGTGAAGGTATGTTGATGAACGGTTTGTTGAAATCAGTTGCTCGCCAACCAGATATCATCTCAGAACTACGTAGTTTGATGATCCTAGGGGTTGCCTTTATTGAAGGTACTTTCTTCGTTACTCTCGTCTTTTCATTTATCATCAAATAAAAGAAGTATAAATTGAAAAAGGGAGGATTTTAGATGGAAGAAAGTATTAATCCAACCATCAATATTGGTCCTGTTACCTTTAATTTAACCATAGTAGTTTTGACTTTGTTGACTGTAGCACTTATTTTTGGCTTTATTTATTGGGCAACTCGAAATATGACTTTGAGACCCACAGGAAAACAAAATGTATTAGAGTATTTATTTGATTTTGTTGTTGGATTTACAAAATCAAACCTTGGTCCAATGATAAAGGATTATTCTCTCTTTTATTTCTGTTTATTCCTATTTATGGCCATTGCAAATAATATTGGCTTAATGGCTAGAATTCAGACTACAGATGGTGTAAATCTTTGGACCTCACCAACAGCAAATTTGTCATTTGACTTGGTCTTGTCTTTTACAATTATCTTGATGACCCACGTAGAAGGAATTCGTCGTCGTGGAATCAAAAAGTATTTAAAAGCATTTGTAACACCAGGTTTTATGACACCAATGAATCTCTTGGAAGAAGTTACCAATCTCCTTTCACTTGCATTGCGGGTCTTTGGTAATATCTTTGCAGGAGAAGTGATGGCAAGTATGTTAGTCCTACTTTCTCATCAGGCCTTCTATTGGTATCCTATTGCTTTTGGAACAAATCTAATCTGGACTGCATTTTCTGTTTTTATTTCTTGTGTACAAGCATATGTATTTACATTGTTATCTTCAATGTACCTAGGAAATAAAATTAATGATGAAGAATAGAAAGGAGTAGTTTATGAATGTAACAGTAGGTGAATTACTTGGTGATTTTATACTAATCGCTGGTTCCTTTATTCTCTTGCTAGTCTTGGTTAAGAAATACGCTTGGTCAAATTTGACTAGCATTTTCGAACAAAGAGCAGAAAAAATTGCAGCAGATATTGACGGAGCTGAACAAGCACGTCAAAAAGCAGAAGTATTGGCTCAAAAACGCGAAGATGAATTGGCTGGTAGCCGTAAAGAAGCTAAGACAATCATTGAGAATGCGAAAGAAACAGCTGAGAAAAGCAAAGCTAGTATTTTAGCAGATGCTAAGCTAGAAGCAGGACGCTTGAAAGAAAAAGCGAACCAAGAAATTGCTCAAAATAAAGCTGAAGCTTTACAAAGCGTTAAGGGTGAGGTAGCAGATTTGACAATCAGCTTGGCTGGTAAAATCATCTCACAAAACCTTGACGGTCATGCCCATAAAGAACTCATTGATCAGTATATCGATCAGTTAGGAGAAGCTTAATGGACAAGAAAACAGTAAAGGTAATTGAAAAATACAGCATGCCTTTTGTCCAATTGGTTTTAGAAAAAGGAGAAGAAGACCGTATCTTTTCAGACTTAGCTCAAATCAAGCAAGTTGCTGAAGAAACAGCCTTACCTTCTTTTTTAAAAAAAGTGGCAGTAGACGAGTCTGACAAGGAAAAAACAATTACTTTCTTCCAAGATTCAGTGTCACCTTTATTGCAAAACTTTATCCAGGTTCTTATCTACAATCACAGAGCAAATCTTTTTTATGATATTCTTGTAGATTGCTTGAACCGACTTGAAAAAGAAACAAATCGATTTGAAGTGACGATTACTTCAGCTCATCCTTTAACTGATGAACAGAAGAGTCGCTTGCTCCCTTTGATTGAGAAAAAAATGTCTCTTAAAGTAAGGAGTGTAAAAGAACAAATCGATGAAAGTCTTATTGGTGGTTTTGTCATTTTTGCCAATCACAAGACAATTGATGTGAGTATTAAACAACAACTTAAAGTTGTTAAAGAAAATTTGAAATAGAAAGTGGTGTTCTTTTGGCAATTAACGCACAAGAAATCAGCGCTTTAATTAAGCAACAAATTGAAAATTTCAAACCCAATTTTGATGTGACTGAAACAGGTGTTGTAACCTATATCGGGGACGGTATCGCGCGTGCTCACGGCCTTGAAAATGCCATGAGTGGAGAGTTGTTGATTTTTGAAAACGGCTCTTATGGTATGGCTCAAAACTTGGAGTCAACAGACGTTGGTATTATCATCCTAGGTGACTTTACAGATATCCGTGAAGGCGATACAATCCGCCGTACAGGGAAAATCATGGAAGTCCCAGTAGGTGAAAGTCTGATTGGTCGTGTTGTGGATCCGCTTGGTCGTCCAGTTGACGGTCTTGGAGAAATCTACACTGATAAAACTCGTCCAGTAGAAGCACCAGCTCCTGGTGTTATGCAACGTAAGTCTGTATCAGAACCATTGCAAACTGGTTTGAAAGCTATTGACGCCCTTGTACCGATTGGTCGTGGTCAACGTGAGTTGATTATCGGTGACCGTCAGACAGGGAAAACAACCATTGCGATTGATACAATCTTGAACCAAAAAGGTCAAGATATGATCTGTATCTACGTAGCGATTGGACAAAAAGAATCAACAGTTCGTACGCAAGTAGAAACACTACGTCAGTACGGTGCCTTGGACTACACAATCGTTGTGACTGCCTCTGCTTCACAACCATCTCCATTGCTTTTCCTAGCTCCTTATGCTGGGGTTGCCATGGCGGAAGAATTTATGTACCAAGGGAAACATGTTTTGATCGTTTATGATGATTTATCAAAACAAGCGGTAGCTTATCGTGAACTGTCTCTCTTGCTTCGTCGTCCTCCAGGTCGTGAAGCCTTTCCAGGGGATGTTTTCTACCTTCACAGCCGTTTGCTTGAGCGCTCAGCTAAAGTTTCTGATGAGCTTGGGGGTGGGTCAATTACAGCCCTACCATTTATCGAGACACAAGCAGGAGATATCTCAGCCTATATCGCAACCAACGTGATTTCTATCACTGATGGACAAATCTTCCTTGGCGATGGTCTCTTCAATGCGGGTATTCGTCCAGCCATCGATGCGGGTTCATCTGTATCACGTGTAGGTGGTTCTGCACAAATCAAAGCCATGAAGAAGGTTGCTGGTACACTTCGTATCGACCTTGCTTCATACCGTGAGTTGGAAGCCTTCACTAAGTTTGGTTCTGACTTGGATGCGGCAACACAGGCTAAGTTGAACCGTGGACGTCGTACAGTTGAAGTCTTGAAACAACCTGTTCACAAACCATTACCTGTTGAGAAACAAGTAACCATTCTCTATGCTTTGACACATGGTTTCTTGGATACTGTTCCAGTAGATGATATTGTTCGTTTCGAGGAAGAGTTCCATGCCTTCTTTGATGCTCAACATCCAGAGATTTTGGAAACCATTCGTGATACAAAAGACTTGCCAGAAGAAGCAGTCTTGGATGCTGCGATTACAGAGTTTCTCAATCAAACCAGCTTCCAATAAGAATAGAGGTGTCAGATGGCAGTATCTCTAAATGATATTAAAACAAAAATCGCCTCAACAAAAAATACTAGTCAAATCACAAATGCCATGCAGATGGTATCAGCTGCTAAGCTAGGTCGTTCTGAAGAAGCTGCTCGCAACTTCCAAGTTTATGCTCAGAAAGTTCGTAAACTTTTGACGGATATTCTTCATGGGAATGGAGCTGGTAGTTCAACCAATCCGATGTTGATTAGCCGTCCAGTTAAGAAGACAGGCTATATCGTCATTACATCAGACCGAGGTTTGGTTGGAGGTTATAATTCTTCTATTTTGAAAGCCGTTATGGAGCTGAAAGAAGAATACCATCCAGACGGTAAAGGTTTTGAAATGATCTGTATTGGTGGAATGGGAGCTGATTTCTTTAAAGCTCGTGGTATTCAACCACTTTATGAACTACGTGGCTTGGCAGATCAACCAAGCTTTGATGAAGTTCGTAAGATTATTTCAAAAACTGTTGAAATGTACCAAAATGAACTTTTTGATGAACTCTATGTCTGCTATAACCACCATGTCAATACGCTAACCAGTCAAATGCGTGTGGAGCAAATGCTTCCGATTGTTGACTTGGATCCAAATGAAGCGGATGACAGTTACAGTTTGACCTTTGAGTTGGAAACTAGTCGAGAAGAAATTTTGGAGCAGTTGTTGCCTCAATTTGCAGAAAGTATGATTTATGGTGCTATTATCGATGCTAAGACAGCTGAAAATGCTGCTGGTATGACAGCCATGCAAACAGCGACAGATAATGCTAAGAAAGTTATTAATGATTTGACAATTCAGTATAACCGTGCCAGACAGGCGGCGATTACACAAGAAATTACAGAAATCGTAGCAGGAGCTAGTGCCTTAGAATAGGCACTAGTCCAGCTCGTATGAAAATGAACTTAGGACCTAGTTAAGCTAGGACCGACAGTATCTTATATAGAATAGGAGAAGGAGATGAGTTCAGGTAAAATTGCTCAGGTTATCGGTCCCGTTGTAGACGTCTTGTTTGCAGCAGGGGAAAAACTTCCTGAGATTAACAATGCACTTGTCGTCTACAAAAATGACGAAAGAAAAACAAAAATCGTCCTTGAAGTAGCCTTGGAGTTGGGAGATGGTATGGTCCGTACTATCGCCATGGAATCAACAGATGGTTTGACTCGTGGAATGGAAGTATTGGACACAGGTCGTCCAATCTCTGTACCAGTAGGTAAAGAAACTTTGGGACGTGTCTTCAATGTTTTGGGAGATACCATTGACTTGGAAGCTCCTTTTACAGAAGATGCAGAGCGTCAGCCAATTCATAAAAAAGCTCCAACTTTTGATGAGTTGTCTACCTCTTCTGAAATCCTTGAAACAGGGATTAAGGTTATCGATCTTCTTGCCCCTTACCTTAAAGGTGGTAAGGTTGGACTTTTCGGTGGTGCCGGAGTTGGTAAAACCGTCTTAATCCAAGAATTGATTCACAACATTGCCCAAGAACACGGTGGTATTTCAGTATTTACCGGTGTTGGGGAACGTACTCGTGAGGGGAATGACCTTTACTGGGAAATGAAAGAATCAGGCGTTATCGAGAAGACAGCCATGGTATTTGGTCAGATGAATGAGCCACCAGGAGCACGTATGCGTGTTGCCCTTACTGGTTTGACAATCGCCGAATACTTCCGTGATGTAGAAGGACAAGACGTGCTTCTCTTTATCGATAATATCTTCCGTTTCACTCAGGCTGGTTCTGAAGTATCTGCCCTTTTGGGTCGTATGCCATCAGCCGTTGGTTACCAACCAACACTTGCTACGGAAATGGGTCAATTGCAAGAGCGTATCACATCAACCAAGAAGGGTTCTGTAACCTCTATCCAGGCTATCTATGTGCCAGCGGATGACTATACTGACCCAGCGCCAGCAACAGCCTTCGCTCACTTGGACTCAACAACTAACTTGGAACGTAAGTTGGTACAATTGGGTATCTACCCAGCCGTTGACCCACTTGCTTCAAGCTCACGTGCCTTGGCACCTGAAATCGTTGGAGAAGAGCACTATGCAGTTGCTGCTGAAGTAAAACGCGTTCTTCAACGTTACCATGAATTGCAAGATATCATTGCTATCCTTGGTATGGATGAGCTTTCTGATGAAGAAAAGACCTTGGTTGCTCGTGCTCGTCGTATCCAGTTCTTCTTGTCACAAAACTTCAACGTTGCGGAACAATTTACTGGTCAACCTGGTTCTTATGTTCCAGTTGCTGAAACTGTTCGTGGCTTTAAGGAAATCCTTGATGGTAAACACGACCACTTGCCAGAAGATGCCTTCCGCGGTGTAGGTTCTATCGAAGATGTGATTGCAAAAGCTGAAAAAATGGGATTTTAAGAGGTGATCTATGGCTCAGTTAACTGTCCAGATCGTGACACCAGATGGTCTCGTCTATGATCACCATGCCAGCTTTGTATCAGTTCGAACTCTGGATGGTGAGATGGGAATCTTGCCACGACATGAAAATATGATTGCAGTTTTAGCAGTTGATGAGGTTAAGGTTAAACGTGTAGATGATGAAAATCACGTGAACTGGATTGCAGTAAACGGAGGCGTTATCGAAGTTGCTAATGGTGTTATCACAATCGTTGCTGACTCTGCAGAACGGGCTCGTGATATCGACGTTAGTCGTGCAGAACGTGCCAAACTTCGAGCAGAGCGTGAAATTGAAGAAGCACAAGACAAACACTTGATTGACCAAGAACGTCGTGCGAAGATTGCACTGCAACGTGCCATTAACCGTATTAATGTCGGAAATAGACTATAAGAAAAAAATGAACTTGAGTTACCAAGTTCATTTTTTATGTTTTCTTAAGGGGCAAAACTGATGCAGACTGCTTCTGGGACATGGAAGTCATTAGAAAGTTCTGCTAGACGTCCAGTTTCAGAATTGCGTTTAAAGACAGTTGCATTGTCAGAGTCCTGATGGACAGCAATGACAAATTCTTGATCCGGTGTCAAATCAAAATCACGTGGAGTCTGACCATGTGTCGGAACGATTTCTAACAACTCTAAGCTACCGTCCGCAAGAATTGTATATACTGCGATAGAATCATGACCACGGTTAGAGGCGTAGAGGTATTTACCATCTTTAGAGAGACGAATAGCAGCAGTACCATTAAAGCCTTCATAACCGTCTGGTAGAGTTGAAATGACTTGCATGCGTTCAAATTCGCCAACACCATCGTAGATTAGAACTTCGATAGTGCTATTGAGTTCACAAATGAGATAAGCGATTTTATAATGGTTATGGAAAATAATATGGCGTGAGCCTGCTCCTGGCTGGCTATGATAGGTATAGAGCTTAGATAATTTTCCTTCTGAATCAAGATCGTAAGTAATTACTTGGTCAGTACCCAAGTCGCAGGTCACTAGATAGTGGTCAGGTGTTAAATCTGTATAGTGAACATGTGGAGAAGCTTGATTTTCATGTGGACCTTGGCCACTGTGTTGATCAACATCACTAAGTAGAAGACAACCATCTTCCTGACGTTTATAAACAAGGACCTGTCCCTTGTGGTAGTTTGCCGCGTAAACCAAATCACGCTCTTCATCAACGGCAACATAACAGTGGGGGGCTCCCTCTTCAACGACGTGATTTAATAAGGTACCATTAGTTTGATAGGCTGCAATTCCACCCTTATCGTCTTGACTACCAACAGTGTATAAATGTTGATGCTGGTCAAAGGCAAGGTAGGTTGGACTTGGCTCAGTAGCAAAAAGTTCTAGATTTGAAAGCTGACCAGTTTCTGTATCAAAGTCTGCCTTGTAAATCCCTTGAGAAGTACGACGTGTATAAGTTCCAAAATAAACAGTTTCTTTCATAACTTTACCTCTATAATAAAGATATGACTATTATATCACAAAAATTGTAGTTGGAGGAATTCTATAACACATAATTAAACATAATAAAATATTAAATTTAACTTGTTTTTGTATTGATTTCCTTTTGAAAAGTGCTATAATAATCCTATACAAATTGCAAAGGAGTTTGTTTATGAAAAAACATGTTTTCTTAGCAGCAGGAGTTGCTGTACTCTCGGCAGCTGTCCTAGCCGCGTGTTCATCTGGTAATGTTAATAAAGAAGCAAATAAACCAGTTACTTATGCCTATGTATTTTCATCAGATCCTTCGACTCTGGATTATACAGTTTCTGGAAATGTCAGCACTAAACAGGTCACAGGTAACGTTATTGACGGTTTGCTTGAAAATGACCAATATGGCAATCTGGTTCCATCAGTTGCAGAAGATTGGACTGTTTCCAAAGATGGTTTAACCTATACCTATAAAATCCGTCAGGGAGTCAAATGGTATACCAATGAGGGGGAAGAGTATGGTGAAGTCAAGGCTCAGGACTTTGTAACTGGTCTGAAACATGCAGCAGATAAGAAATCACAGGCTCTTTATCTCGTACAGGATTCTATCAAAGGATTGGATGACTATGTAAATGGGAAAACAACAGATTTTTCTAGTGTTGGGGTAAAAGCAACTGACGATTATACTGTAGTCTATACTTTGAATCATCCAGAATCTTTCTGGAATTCAAAAACAACAATGGGAGTCCTTGCACCAGTTAATGAAGACTTTTTAGCTTCTAAAGGAGATGACTTTGGTAAACCAACGGATGTAACGAGCATTCTCTACAATGGGCCTTATCTCCTCAAAGGTCTTACATCTAAGTCTTCTATCGAAATGACCAAAAATCAAAACTACTGGGATAAACAAAATGTCTTTATTGATGATATCAAGTTATCCTTCTTTGATGGTCAAGATGCAGACTCTCTAGGACGCGGTTTTGATGAGGGACACTATCCAGCTGCACCTCTCTTTAAAAACTCTGCCAACTATGAACGTCTAAAAGAAAAGTACAAGGATAATATTGTATACAGTCAACAAAGAGGTGGCGTATTCTATATGTCTACTAATATCGACCGTGTAAATTACAATCACACTGCTAAAACAAGTGATGCAGAAAAAACTTCTACTAAGAAAGCCTTGTTAAACAAAGATTTCCGTCAAGCCTTGGCTTTTGCGGTAGATCGTAAAGCAGGGATCTCTCAAGTATTTGGTGATGAAGTAGGACCTCGTAAGTTACGGACAAGTTTCACTCCTCCAACATTTGTTCAAGTAGGAGATCAAACATTTGGTCAAGTTACTAAGACAGAATTGGATAAATTGGATAATGTCTGGAAAGATGTCAGTCTTGATGATGCCCAAGATTCACTACATAGTGTAGATAAAGCCAAAGCTAAGTTTGAAGCTGCTAAGAAAACCCTTCAAGCTGAAGGAGTACAGTTCCCAATTCATTTAGATTTGCCAATTTCTTCATCAAATCCAGATTTTATTCGTCAGGTTCAGTCTTATAAACAATCCATTGAGGAAGCCTTAGGCTCTGACAATGTAGTTGTTGATATTCAACAAGTTTCTGATGACGAATTGGGAAGTATGACTACTCTAGCTACTTCCAATGCAAATACTGACTGGGATATTAATGCAGTCAGTGGTTGGACTCCAGACTTTGCAGATCCATCGACTTATCTAGATGTATTTGATCCAACTTCAGGTCCAAGTCTCCTAAGTGCTCTTGGTGTGGCACCAGGAACAGACAATCCAGTTATTAAAACAGTTGGATTGGATAAATACAAAGAACTGATTGATGATGCAAATAGTGAGAAAACAGACCTTCAAAAACGTTATTCCAAATATTCTAAGGCTCAAGCTTGGTTGTCAGATAGTGCACTTGTTATTCCAGTATACTCTGATGGTGCTCAAATGCTAGTGACGAAAATGGTTCCTGGCAGTGGTGCCGGTGGCTGGGTAGGTGACAAGACTAGTGAAAATAGCTACAAGTATCTGAAAATCCAAGATAAGATTGTCACTACTAAAGAAATGGATGAGTTCCGCAAGAAATTTGCTGATGAAAAAGCCAAATCCAATGCTGATTATCAGAAGAACTTAGACCGTCATATTCAAGACTAATCGAATCTCCTCTTTTGAGGAGATTTTTTATGTTGCTGTCTCCATGTAAGCACTTTAAAAAAGAGTTATTTTGATTTAAAAATGGTATAATGAGAGAACAATAGAAAGGAAGTATTTATGGAGCAAAAAGAGAAACATTTTAGCCTATCTTGGTTTTTCAAGTGGTTTTTGGATAACAAGGCCATTACGGTATTTTTGGTAACCTTATTATTGGGACTCAATCTGTTTATTTTAAGTAAGATTAGTTTCTTATTTTCACCTGTTTTAGACTTTTTGGCAGTCGTGATGTTGCCAGTCATTCTATCTGGCCTGCTATACTATTTGTTAAATCCTATTGTTGATTGGATGGAGAAACACAAAATCAATCGTGTTATAGCGATTAGTATTGTCTTTGTCATCATCGCTCTTTTTATCATTTGGGGCTTGGCAGTAGCTATTCCGAATCTGCAACGTCAAGTTTTAACATTTGCAAGAAATGTACCAATCTACCTCGAAGATGCTGATCGAGTTATTGATGATTTGGTAACTAAGCGTTTACCAGATGATTTCCGACCTCAGTTAGAACAAGTTTTGACAAACTTCTCTAGTCAGGCTACAGTTTGGGCAAGTAAGGTTTCATCTCAGGCAGTCAACTGGGTGAGCGCCTTTATTAGCGGGGCTTCTCAAGTGATTGTTGCCTTGATTATCGTTCCGTTCATGCTCTTTTATCTCTTACGTGATGGGAAAGGCCTGCGTCACTATTTGACCCAATTCATGCCGACAAAATTGAAAGAACCTGTTGGACAAGTTTTATCAGATGTGAATCAACAGTTGTCTAACTATGTTCGAGGGCAAGTAACAGTAGCTATTATTGTAGCAGTAATGTTTATCATCTTTTTCAAGATTATTGGTCTACGCTATGCGGTTACGCTGGGTGTTACTGCTGGTATCTTAAATCTGGTTCCTTATTTGGGTAGCTTCTTAGCCATGCTTCCTGCCCTAGTATTGGGTTTGATTGCTGGGCCAGTCATGCTTTTGAAAGTAGTGATTGTCTTTATAGTAGAACAAACTATTGAAGGCCGTTTTGTCTCTCCATTGATTTTGGGAAGTCAATTAAACATCCATCCTATTAATGTTCTCTTTGTTTTGTTAACTTCAGGATCCATGTTTGGTATCTGGGGAGTCTTGCTCGGTATTCCAGTTTATGCCTCTGCTAAGGTTGTCATTTCAGCGATTTTCGAATGGTATAAAGTAGTCAGTGGCCTATATGAACTAGAGGGAGAGGAAGTCAAGAGTGAACAATAGTCAACAGATGTTACAGGCTTTGGAAGAGCAAGATTTAACCAAGGCTGAGAACTATTTCGTCAAAGCTTTAGAAAATGATCCAAGTGACCTTTTGTATGAGTTAGCCACCTATCTTGAAGGGATTGGTTTTTATCCTCAGGCCAAGGAAATTTACCTGAAAATTGTAGAGGATTTTCCAGAGGTTCATCTTAATCTAGCAGCAATCGCTAGCGAGGATGGTCAAATTGAAGAAGCCTTTGCCTATCTTGAGGAAATCAAATCTGACAGTGACTGGTATGTGTCGGCTTTGGCTCTGAAAGCGGACCTTTACCAGATGGAAGGTTTGACAGATGTGGCGCGTGAGAAACTGCTGGAGGCTTTGACCTACTCAGAGGATCCTCTCTTGATATTGGGATTGGCAGAGTTGGATAGTGAGTTGGAAAATTACCAAGAAGCTATTCAAGGCTATGCCCAGTTAGATAATCGTACTATTTATGAGCGAACAGGCATTTCTACCTATCAACGGATTGGCTTTGCCTATGCTCAGTTAGGGAAATTTGAAACGGCTACAGAGTTTTTAGAAAAAGCCCTGGAGTTAGAATACGATGACCTAACAGCTTTTGAGTTGGCCAGTCTTTACTTTGATCAAGAAGAATACCAAAAAGCTGTCCTCTACTTTAAGCAGCTTGATACCATTTCACCTGATTTTGAAGGATATGAGTATGGTTACAGTCAGGCCTTACATAAGGAACATCAAGTTCAAGAAGCCCTGCGTATCGCTAAGCAAGGGTTGGAGAAAAATCCATTTGAAACTCGTCTCTTGCTGGCTGCTTCACAATTTTCTTATGAATTGCATGATGCTAGTGGAGCAGAGAACTACCTCCTTACTGCTAAAGAAGATGCTGAGGATACGGAAGAAATCTTACTCCGTCTAGCAACTATTTATCTGGAGCAGGAGCGTTATGAAGACATTCTAGACTTGCAAAGTGAGGAGCCAGAAAATCTTTTGACCAAGTGGATGATTGCTCGTTCCTATCAAGAAATGGACGATTTGGATTCTGCCTATGAGCATTACCAAGAATTAGTAGGAGATTTGAAGGACAATCCAGAGTTTCTGGAACACTATATCTATCTCTTGCGTGAACTGGGCTACTTTGAGGAAGCAAAAGTCAATGCCCAAGCTTACTTAAAACTAGTTCCAGATGATGTGCAAATGCAAGAACTGTATGAGAGATTGTAAGAATATATTTTTAAAAACTGTATCTAATCATTTTTGATAGATATAGTTTTTCTTTTTCAAAGAGAATTTTTTTACAAAAATTCTTGGTTGTTTTGTTTATTTATGCTATAATAGGAACAATTATTTTTAGGAGGTGCAGTATGTCTTATTTGTTTGAGATATTACCGAGTTTATTGAGCGGTGCAAGCATGACTTTGCAGGTTTTTGCACTGGTCTTGATTTTTTCTATTCCCTTGGGCGTTTTGATTGCCTTTGCCTTGCAAGTCCATTGGAAGCCCCTCCATCATCTGATTAATATTTATATTTGGATTATGCGGGGAACACCCTTGCTCTTGCAATTAATCTTTATCTATTATGTGCTGCCAAGTATTGGGATTCGTTTGGACCGTCTTCCTGCGGCTATCATTGCCTTTGTGTTGAATTATGCGGCTTACTTTGCTGAAATCTTCCGTGGAGGGATTGATACCATTCCTAAAGGTCAATACGAGGCTGCTAAGGTCTTGAAATTCAGTCCTTTTGACACAGTACGCTATATTATCTTGCCCCAAGTGACCAAGATTGTTCTTCCTAGCGTATTTAACGAAGTCATGAGTTTGGTCAAGGATACTTCTCTGGTCTATGCTCTAGGCATTTCAGACCTTATCTTGGCTAGTCGTACAGCTGCAAACCGTGATGCTAGCCTGGTTCCTATGTTCTTGGCAGGAGCCATTTACTTGATTTTGATTGGTATTGTGACCATTCTTGCCAAAAAAGTTGAGAAGAAGTACAGTTACTATAGATAGGAGGCTGCCATGTTAGAATTACGAAATATCAATAAAGGCTTTGGTGAAAAGCAAATTTTGTCCAATTTCAGTCTAAAAATTCCTGAAAAGCAAATCCTAGCTATCGTTGGTCCTTCTGGTGGAGGTAAGACAACTCTCTTACGTATGCTTGCAGGTCTGGAAACCATTGATTCAGGGCAAATCTTTTATAATGGAGAACCTTTAGAACTGGATGAATTGGAGAAACGAAATCTACTGGGATTTGTATTCCAAGATTTTCAACTGTTCCCTCATTTATCAGTTCTAGATAATTTGACCTTATCGCCTGTGAAAACCATGGGGATGAAGCAGGAAGAGGCTGAGAAGAAGGCGCGAGGGCTTTTGGAACAATTAGGACTGGCTGGTCATGCAGACGCCTATCCTTTCTCACTATCTGGTGGGCAAAAGCAGCGGGTTGCCTTGGCGCGTGCTATGATGATTGATCCAGAAATCATTGGCTACGATGAACCAACTTCGGCTCTAGATCCAGAATTGCGCTTGGAAGTGGAAAAACTGATCTTGCAAAATAGGGAACTTGGCATGACGCAGATTGTGGTTACCCACGATTTACAGTTCGCTGAAAATATCGCAGATCAGATTCTCAAGGTTGAGCCCAAGTAGGAGGTGCCGATGACTAATAAGAAAATTGCTTTAGTATTGGTTTCTATCCTGACTTTCTTTTTAACGGCTTGCACTCAGAAGGCTAGTGATCCAAAGCAGGATAACTGGGATAAGTATCAAGAGAAGGGGAGTATAACCATTGGTTTTGATAATACCTTCGTACCTATGGGATTTGAAGAAAGGAATGGTCAATATACAGGATTTGATATTGACCTAGCAGAGGCTGTCTCTGAAAAATTAGGTTTTAAGGTTCAATTTCAACCAATCGACTGGGATATGAAGGAGACAGAACTGCAAAATGGAACCATAGATGCCATTTGGAATGGCTATTCTGCGACTGATGAACGCCGAGAAAAAGTTGCCTTTAGTATTCCTTATATGGAAAATCAGCAAGTACTAGTTACGAAGAAAAGCAAGCAAATTCGTTCAGTAGAGGATATGAAGGATAAGACCTTGGGAGCCCAAGCAGGATCCTCTGGTTATCTAGACTTTGAAGCGCAGCCAGATTTATTGAAAAATCGTGTTAAAGACCAGAAAGCCAATCAATATCAGAGTTTCAATGAAGCCTTGATTGATTTGAAGAATGATCGAATTGATGCCTTGTTGATTGACCGAGTGTATGCTAATTACTATCTTCAGTCTGAGGGGATATTAAATGACTACAATGTCTTTTCGGCTGGATTTGAAAGTGAATCCTTTGCAGTCGGAGTTAGACCAGCTGACAAAAGATTACTACAAGCTTTAAACCAAGCTTTTGTTCAACTTTACCAAGAAGGGAAGTTCCAAGAGATTAGCCATAAATGGTTTGGAGAAGATGTAGCAACCAAAGAAGTGAAAAGTAGAGATTGAGTTTTTACTCAGTCTCTTTTTGTATCGAAAAATCCTCTGGCAAGTACCAGAGGATAAGAGGTTATTTCATTGTTGGGAAGAGTAATACATCACGTATAGTAGTTGTATCAGTGAGTAGCATGCAGAGACGATCGATACCGATTCCCAAACCACCTGTTGGTGGCATACCGTATTCAAGGGCTTCAATGTAGTCGTAGTCGATACCTGTCGCTTCATCATCACCAAGTTCTTTAGCTTTAGCTTGGGCTTCAAAACGGCTAAGTTGGTCGATTGGGTCGTTGAGCTCAGTAAAGGCATTACCGTACTCCTTAGTCATGATAAAGAGTTCGAAACGGTCAGTAAAGCGTTCGTCTTCAGGATTTTTCTTAGCCAGTGGAGATACAGCTACTGGATGTCCATAGACAAAGGTTGGTTGGATTAAAGTTTCTTCAACAAACTCTTCAAAGAAGGCATTGATGATGTGGCCAACTTCAGTGTAGTGTTTTTCAACTGGAACTTTCTTCTCAGCAGCGATAGCTTTGGCTTCTTCCAAAGTCATGTCTTGCCAGAAATCTACACCAGTAATTTCTTTGATAGCATCCACCATGTGAACACGTTTAAATGGTTCATTGATTTTGATTTCAGTACCTTGATAGTTAATTGGGCCATCGCCTTTGACTGATTTAGCAGCGTGTTGGATAATACCTTCAGTCAAGTCCATGATGTCTTGGAAGTCTGCATAAGCTTGGTAAACTTCGATAGAAGTAAACTCAGGGTTATGAGTAGCATCCATTCCTTCGTTACGGAAGATACGTCCGATTTCATAGACGCGTTCCATACCACCGACGATAAGGCGTTTCAAGTGAAGCTCAGTCGCGATACGAAGCACCATGTCAATGTTTTGGGCATTATGGTGGGTGATAAATGGACGGGCAGCAGCACCACCAGCTTCATTGTGAAGAACAGGTGTTTCGACTTCAAGGAAACCTTTTTGATCAAGGTAACGACGGATTTCAGAAATGATTTTTGAACGAGTGACAAAGCGCTCAAAGCTTTCACGGTTAGAAATCAAGTCAAGGTAACGTTTACGGTAAATTGTTTCAACGTCTGTCAAACCGTGGAATTTCTCAGGAAGTGGGCGGAGTGCTTTAGATAAGTGAGTGATGTGAGTAGCTTTGATAGAGAGTTCTCCCATATCTGTACGCATCACTTCACCTTCGACACCAAGGAAGTCACCAAGGTCTGCTTTTTTGAAGATATCGTAGTTTTCTTCACCGACAGCATCCTTACGAACGTAAATCTGGATTTGACCTTCGCGGTCTTGAAGGTGGGCAAAACCTACTTTACCTTTACCCCGTTTGGTTACCAAGCGTCCTGCGATAGTAGCTGTTTCATTTTTATCATGTAATTGTTCTTTATCGAGGTCGGCATATTTATCTTTTAATTCTTGTGAATTTGCAGTGCGTTCAAAGCGTTTTCCGAAAGGATCGATTCCTTGTTCACGGAGCGCAGCCATTTTTTCACGGCGAACGATCTGCTGGTCATTTAGTTCTTCCATATGTTCTGTTGACATGGGATCCTCCTAGTTTTACTCAAAATTGAATACGATGAGTCATTTTTTGCGATACTCCCATTTTATCATAAATAAGCAAGAAATTCACGGATAATCTTTCAAAACTAAAAAGAACTTGACGCTAAAATCAAGTTCTGTTATTGATAGGAAGTATCATTCCAAGTATCAAGGGTAAATGTTTCAAAGTCATGGGTTTCTAGAATGGTTAGGCTGGCATTTGCTAGACCGCCATCTTTACGAAGAAGTGGTTCTTTATAACCTAGAAGAGTACGAAGACTGGCAGTAAGATTGGCGCCGTGTCCGACAATTAGAATACGCTCAGCTGGACTATCTTTTAATGATTTGATAAATTGGATAGTCCGTTGCGTAGTGCTATAGAGGGACTCGGCTCCAAACATTTGAGTGTCAAATTGAGCAAGGTTAGATCGGAAAGCTTTGATTTGTTGCGGATAAATAGCTTCCAAGGTTGCAATTTTCAAACCTTCCAACTTACCCAGCTGCCATTCACGAAGATTAGGAACACTTTCTAAAGGACAGGGAGTCTGGAGTTGACTTTGGATAATCTCAGCAGATTTGACCGCTCGAGGTAAATCACTTGAATAAATCTGATCAAAAGGAATCTCCTTTAGATACTGGCCAAGTCGTTTTAGGGTGTCAATGGATTCAGGAAGAAGGGGAGAATCTCCACTAGCACCTTGAAAGCGTCCTTCTTGGTTCCAGACTGTACGACCGTGGCGGACAAAGTAGAGTTTCATTACTTGCTGTCCTCCAAGATATCTACAAAGTCAGCCTTTACAAAGCTAGCCAAGTCTTGTGGTGCGACGATAATGCTGTGACCAACTTCGCCAGCAGAGACAATCATTTGATCCAAATCTAGAGCAATCTTATCGATAAAAATGGGATAATTGTGTTTCTGACGAATACCGACAGGATTATTGGCTCCGTGAATATAACCTGTTGTTTTTTCCAAGTCCTTTTGTGGAATCATGCTCACTTTTTTATTGCCAGAAATTTTGGCTAGTTTCTTTTCAGACAAGTGTTGGGTGATAGGGACAATTCCAATAATCGGTCCTGTTTTATCTCCCAAAAGAGCCAAGGTTTTAAAAATCTGATCTCGTTCATAACCTTGAGGAAGCTCTCCTTCCAGGGCATTGATTTGAATCCCCTGATGTGGGATACCTGCTTTAGACAGGATTTGTTCCACCAATGTTTTTTTGATTTTAACTTTTTTTGCCATTATTTATATTTATCCTCCAATTGACTCATCCAAATACCAAGCCAGATTCCAAGTGCAAAGAAGAAGGCGATGATGACATACCCAACAAGTGAAAGACCTGTGTATTGGATACTTTCAGCGTTTCCTGCATTTGGAATCAAGATCAAAAGAGTACTTGATAAGACGATTCCGATGATGAAATGATAGACGCGTGAGTGGTAGTTGTTTAAGGCATAATCCATCAATTTTGAAAAAATAATGAGAGTTGCGCCTGCTCCGATTCCAATCGGGAAGAAGGTTCCCAAGAGGTCAAAGGTTTTAAAACCAGTCAACATAGGAGCATAGAGACCCAAAATCAAAAGGAGGTTTGATGGACTGAGGCCAGGAACTAATACGCCAAGAGCCAGCAGTGCACCAGCTAGGACGAAATTAAGAAAGCTGGCACTTAAGGTTCCAACAACAAAATTTAAGGCGTAGAGTCCTAATCCAGAAATGATAAAGGTTGTCCAGAACCAAGCTAAATCAATCTTGTCTCGGTCAGATTCTCGAGTTGATTCTTTGAGAAGGCTAGGAACTGTACCAATGATGGCACCCGCAAAGCTCCATAAGACAAAGACCTGATAATTTTCAAGCAGGTATTCAATCGGGTAGGAAAATAATCCGATTCCCAGAAGCATACCGATGGCAACTGGAATAAAGTACAAAACATTTTCTTTAAAGTCTTTAAAGGGATGGGCTAGAAAGCCAATTATCCGTTCATAAATGCCTAAGATTGCTGCTAGAACCCCTCCGGAAATTCCCGGTAAGATAAATCCAAGAGCAATGACAATCCCTTTAATAACACGTGCTAACCATGAGAGCATATTTTTCCTCCAACTATTTCTATTTCAAAAAATCCTTACTATATTGTATCACAATCAAACACAAAAAGAAAAAGCAAATGATAAACAAATGCTTTTAAGGTTTTAAAAAGATTTTTCTAAAGGTTTCTTCTTTGTTTTTTAAGGAAGAAATGACGTTGATATCCAAATCGTGGTCAAAGCCAGCAATTTTTCCTTTAGATGTGTATTGGTGAATGTCGTAATCTAAATCAGTCTTAGGAGTAGCTTCGTAAAATCCTGAGTCAGAACCATAGGAAGGAATCCAAACAGACGTAAACTTGTCTGTATCAATACTGTGTTCTTCCATGAAGTAGACCCCAACGTAGATGCCGATATTTTTAGCACCAAGTGATTCTAGTTTTGCTCGAAAGGCTTCAACACCTTCGTTCATATTGGACATGGTTTTGTCTTCCACATCTAGCCAATAGTAACTAGGGCTGTATGGCGATGAAGCGTTATAAAAAACTTCAGCAGCCTTTTCCATTTCTTGGACACTTTTTCCAGCTACAAAGGCATAGACACCAACTGGGACATTTCGTTTTTGAAACTCGGTAATATGGGTTTTAAAGGCCTTATCTACCCCATTAACAAAGGAAGCATCGTTTTCTTTTAAAGACTGAGCGCCACTATGTACACGA
This sequence comes from Streptococcus mitis, assembly GCF_946188375.1. Taxonomy (GTDB): domain Bacteria; phylum Bacillota; class Bacilli; order Lactobacillales; family Streptococcaceae; genus Streptococcus; species Streptococcus mitis_CX. The sequence goes on along the minus strand of NZ_CAMHUS010000001.1, from coordinate 472,751 downwards.
ACGATAGCTCCAGAAATGTTTTGGGACAGAGTATCGTAATTTATTTCCTCAGGACGTTGCCAACCAGAAACATCAATTACCGGTTTATCTATATTGTGTAGCGCTTGCGTTTCTACTTGCGCGATATTTGACTTTGTTTTTACAGGATGGTCCTCAAAACGAGGGCGATTCAGGATTAAAATGAAAATCATAATCCCAAAAAAACCAAACAAAATAAGCGGATTTATTTTCTTTCTCATATCTCATAATTTTACCTTAAAAATGAAAAAAAATCAAAAAAAATACTCAAAAAATGGGTTAAGAAAGGACTTTAGAGCATTTTTTCATTCAAGAGCGCGGAATGATTTGAAATATGGTATAATAAAAGGGAATTTCTAGAGAAAAGAGAAGATTATGTCAAATTATGCCATTATTTTAGCAGCGGGTAAAGGGACTCGCATGAAATCTGATTTGCCAAAAGTTTTGCACAAGGTTGCGGGTATTTCTATGTTGGAACATGTTTTCCGTAGTGTGGGAGCTATCCAACCTGAAAAGACAGTAACAGTTGTCGGACACAAGGCAGAATTGGTTGAGCAGGTCTTGGCTGGACAGACAGAATTTGTGACTCAATCTGAACAGTTGGGTACTGGCCATGCAGTTATGATGACGGAGCCAATCTTAGAAGGTTTGTCAGGTCACACTTTGGTCATTGCTGGAGATACTCCTTTAATCACAGGTGAAAGCTTGAAAAACTTGATTGATTTCCACATCAATCATAAAAATGTGGCTACTATCTTGACTGCTGAAACAGATAATCCTTTTGGCTATGGACGAATTGTGCGTAATGACAATGCTGAAGTTCTTCGCATTGTTGAGCAGAAGGATGCTACAGATTTTGAAAAACAAATCAAGGAAATCAACACTGGAACTTACGTTTTTGATAACGAGCGTTTATTTGAGGCTTTGAAAAATATCAATACCAATAATGCTCAAGGAGAATACTATATTACAGATGTCATTGGCATTTTCCGTGAAGCTGGTGAAAAAGTTGGCGCTTATACTTTGAAAGATTTTGATGAAAGTCTTGGGGTAAATGACCGTGTGGCTCTTGCGACTGCTGAGTCGGTTATGCGTCGTCGCATCAATCATCAGCATATGGTCAATGGAGTTAGCTTTGTCAATCCAGAAGCAACTTATATCGATATTGATGTTGAGATTGCGCCTGAAGTTCAAATCGAAGCCAATGTTACCTTGAAGGGGCAAACGAAAATTGGTGCTGAGACTGTTTTGACAAACGGTACTTATGTAGTGGATAGCACTATCGGAGCAGGAGCTGTTATTACCAACTCTATGATTGAAGAAAGTAGTGTTGCAGACGGTGTAACTGTTGGACCTTATGCCCACATTCGTCCAGGTTCAAGTCTAGGTGCCCAAGTCCACATTGGGAACTTTGTTGAGGTTAAAGGCTCTTCAATAGGTGAGAATACCAAGGCTGGTCATTTGACTTATATCGGAAACTGTGAAGTGGGTAGCCATGTTAACTTTGGTGCTGGAACCATTACAGTCAACTATGACGGCAAAAACAAATACAAGACAGTCATTGGAAACAATGTCTTTGTTGGTTCAAATTCAACCATTATTGCGCCAGTAGAACTTGGTGACAATTCCCTCGTTGGTGCTGGTTCAACGATTACTAAAGACGTGCCAGCAGATGCTATTGCTATTGGTCGTGGTCGTCAGGTCAATAAAGACGAATATGCAACTCGCCTTCCTCATCATCCTAAAAATCAGTAGGAGTCTATCATGGAATTTGAAGAAAAAACGCTTAGCCGAAAAGAAATCTATCAAGGGCCAATTTTTAAACTGGTCCAAGATCAGGTTGAATTACCAGAAGGTAAAGGAACTGCCCAGCGCGATTTGATTTTCCACAATGGAGCTGTCTGCGTTTTAGCTGTAACAGATGAACAAAAACTCATCTTGGTCAAGCAGTACCGCAAAGCCATCGAGGCTGTCTCTTACGAAATTCCAGCCGGAAAGTTGGAAGTAGGAGAAAATACAGACCCTGTCGCAGCAGCCCTTCGTGAATTAGAGGAAGAAACAGCCTATACAGGGAAATTAGAACTCTTGTACGATTTTTACTCAGCCATTGGCTTTTGTAATGAAAAGTTAAAACTATACCGAGCAAGCGATTTGACGAAAGTGGAAAATCCGCGTCCGCAGGATGAAGATGAAACCTTAGAAGTCATTGAAGTGAGCTTAGAAGAAGCCAAGGAATTAATCCAATCAGGTCATATCTGTGATGCCAAGACAATTATGGCTGTTCAGTATTGGGAATTGCAGAAAACATAGAGGAGGTCAGTATGGGTAAACCTTTATTAACGGATGAAATGATTGAAAGGGCTAATAGAGGCGAAAAAATTTCAGGTCCTCCTTTACTAGATGATGAGGAGACCAAGATTTTACCAACCTCTTCTTCCCGTTTTGGTTATGCCAATCCTAAGGGACATGGTTTTAGCCAGGAAACCTTGAAGATTCAGGTCGAACCGTCTATTCATAAAAGTCGTCGCATTGAAAATACCAAGAGAAATGTCTTCAATTCCAAACTGAATAAAATCTTATTTGCAGTCATCTTTCTCTTAATTTTGCTTGTCTTAGCAATGAAACTTTTGTAATAGAAAAGGAATTGAAATGAAAATAGGAATTATTGCGGCTATGCCAGAAGAACTGGCGTATCTGATCCAGCATCTAGAAAATGCCCAGGAGCAAGTTGTTTTAGGGAATACCTATCATACTGGAACCATTGCTTCTCATGAAGTCGTTCTTGTAGAAAGTGGAATTGGTAAAGTCATGTCTGCTATGAGTGTGGCGATTTTGGCTGATCATTTTCAAGTGGATGCTTTGATTAACACAGGATCAGCTGGGGCAGTAGCAGAAGGTATTGCTGTTGGGGATGTTGTGATTGCTGACAAATTAGCCTATCATGATGTGGATGTCACAGCTTTTGGCTATGCTTATGGACAAATGGCACAACAACCGCTTTATTTCGAATCAGATAAAACCTTTATTGCTCAAATCCAAGAGAGTCTATCTCAATTGGACCAGAACTGGCATCTTGGTTTGATTGCTACAGGAGATAGTTTTGTTGCAGGAAATGACAAGATAGAAGCGATTAAGTCCCATTTCCCAGAAGTTTTAGCTGTTGAGATGGAGGGGGCAGCTATTGCTCAGGCAGCGCATGCCCTTAATCTTCCAGTTTTAGTCATCCGAGCTATGAGTGATAATGCCAACCATGAAGCAAACATCTCTTTTGATGAGTTTATTATCGAAGCTGGACGTCGCTCTGCCCAAGTCTTATTAGCCTTTTTGAAGGCCTTAAATTAAGCGAAAATTTGACAGTTTTTCTAGCTTATGATAAGATTTAAGTAAAGAAAAGCTAGAAAACGTTTCAGAGGATATTATGAGTATTGAAATGACCGTCAGTGAGATTGCAGAGGTCTTAGGATTATCTCGCCAAGCAATCAATAACCGTGTCAAAGAATTACCAGAAGAAGACACAGATAAAAATGACAAAGGGGTAACAGTCGTTACCAGAAGTGGCTTGATTAAGCTAGAAGAAATCTATAAAAAAACGATTTTTGAAGATGAGCCTGTCAGTGAAGATGTCAAGCAACGTGAACTGATGGAGATTCTGGTTGATGAGAAAAATGCAGAAATTCTTCGTCTTTATGAACAATTAAAAGCCAAGGATCGTCAGTTATCAGAAAAAGACGAGCAGATGCGTATCAAAGACCGTCAGATTGCTGAGAAAGACAAACAACTCGATCAGCAACAACAATTGACCCTTCAAGCCATGAAGGATCAAGAAAATCTTAAGCTAGAGCTGGACCAAGCAAAAGAAGAAGTCCAATCAACTAAGAAAGGCTTTTTTGCTCGTTTATTTGGAGGATAATCAAGGAGCTGTTTAGGTTAAATGCTAACCTGATGGCTTCTTTTGTTTCTAAATAGTATAGTTGCTCAATTAATACTCAATGAAAATCAAAGAGCAAACTAGGAAACTAGCCGCAGGCTGCTCAAAGCACTGCTTTGAGGTTGTAGATAAGACTGACGAAGTCAGTTACATATATCTACGGCAAGGCGAAGCTGACGCGGTTTGAAGAGATTTTCGAAGAGTATAAAATAACAGTATAGGAGAGGTATAGAATGGAACGATTAGAAGATTACATTGCTTTCGATTTAGAATTTAATCAGCATGAAGGGCAAACACACTTGATTCAAGTATCGGCAGTGCGTTTTAGAGATGGTCAGGAAATCGATGCCTATGATTCCTATGTCCACACTAGTGTGCCTCTAAAGAGTTTTATCAATGGTTTGACTGGGATTACAGATGAGACCTTAAAAGATGCTCCTCCAGTGGAGAAAGTCATAAAAGATTTCCAAGATTTTGTGGGTTCTTTACCCATGGTTGGCTACAATGCTGCTAAAAGTGATTTGCCTATTCTAGCAGAGCATGGTTTAGATTACAGCCTGCAGTACAAGGTGGATCTGTATGATGAAGCTTTTGAACGCCGTAGTTCGGATTTACATGGTATTGCCAATCTCAAATTGCAAACTGTTGCCTCGTTTCTTGGATTTCAAGGCCAGTCTCATAATAGCTTAGAGGATGCTCGGATGACGGCGCGTGTTTACGAGTCCTTTCTAGAGTCGGATCAAGCTAGAGAATTGTTAGGGGCAGAAAGTAGCCTATCGAACAATCCTTTTGGAGGCTTGGACTTGTCTCAATTATTTGACTAGGAGTGCCTATGAAACCTGAAAAACCTAAAAATCTAGGTTTTAAGCAGATATACTTTAATCTAGATAAAATACTCTTTCTCTTTTTCTTGACTTTCATGATGATTGAGTTTGTCTGGTTACCATCAAATTCTTGGATTGCTGGACTTTTGCTCCGTCAGACAGGCTATCTCTTTCTTTCCTACAACAATATTTTTGCCATTATAAAAGGTTCTCCCTTTGTTAGTCTTGCTTTATTTATTCTGGTAATCGTTAATTTACTGATCGCCTATTACCAGATAGGACTTCTCTTTATCGGAGCCCGGCACCTACTCTATCATGAAAAGAGAACTTTGCTGGAGTACAGTCGTAAGGTCTTTCGACAAAGTTTCTTGTTTATGAAGCAAGCGACACTTTCCAAGATAGCCTTTATCTTCTTTTATATCATGATGCTCTTTCCATTGATTCGAAAGATTTTAAAGATTTATTACCTCAATAAAATCGTCATTCCGGACTTTATCGTTGATTATGTGGAAGACAAGTATTGGCTAGTAGGTATAGTGGTTACTATTCTTGCTTTACTTCTATTTTACATTTCAGTGCGCTTGATGTTTGCCCTACCTCAGCTTTTATTTGAGAAGAAAACAGTCAAAGAAGCAGTCAGATACAGTCTAGAGAAGACAAGAAAGCACTCTTGGTTTTATATTTGGAACTTGCTTTGGATTGTCGTCAAAACCTACATATTTTTCATTCTTTTATTGATCCCAATCTTGACAAGTCAGGCACTGATGGATGGTTTGACCCATAAGGAATCTCTTGTGATGGGAATTATTAACTTTGTCTTGATTAAGAATTTCCACTATATGGCCTTGACTTACTTTCTCATTAAGTTTGTTTCCTTCTTAACAGGAGAAGAATTAGAAATCACACCAAGGAGAAAGAAAGACCACTGGATGAGATGGGGAGTGATGGGATGTGCTGCTATCTTTTTCGCTCTTGAGGGTTATGTTTATTTAGAAGCTCCAGTTGCTAACAAACCTTTGATTATCTCTCACAGGGGAGTATCTAATAAGAATGGTGTGCAAAATACCGTCCAATCACTAGAAAAAACCGCTCAGTTATCTCCAGACTTCGTTGAGACGGATGTTCAGGAAACAAAAGATGGCCAGTTTGTCATGATGCATGATGCCAATATCAAGAATTTGACAGGAGTTAATGCCAAACCTCAGGATTTAACCTTGGAGGAATTGACCAAACTCGATATTTCAGAAAATGGTTATCATAGCAAGGTGTCTAGTTTTGATGACTATCTCAATAAAGCCAATGAATTACATCAAAAACTCCTTATTGAAATTAAAACTAGTCGAAAAGATAGCCCAGATATGATGAAACGCTTTATGGAAAAATATGGAACTGTTCTTAAGCAGAATGGTCACCAAATGCAATCCTTGGACTACCATGTGATTGACCAGGTTTTAGCCTACGATACTCAAATTCCAGTCTTTTTAATCCTACCTTATAATAGTATTTTTCCAAGAACCAAGGCCACAGGTTATACTATGGAGTATTCAACCTTGGATGAAAATTTTGTCAACAAGCTTTGGAATACCGATCAAAAATTGTACGTGTGGACCATCAATAGTTCAGAGTCCTTTGATAAATCTGTTCATTTGGGTGCAGACGGCATGATAACGGATGACTTGGAAATGATTCAAGATCAGGTTACCATTGCCCAAGAAGACCCAGAGTATACGGATTTACTGTTCAAACAGGCCATGGAATTCTTTAATTTTTAGTAAGCAAAAAGAGGAACAGTTGTTCCTCCCATGATAGGCAAGTATTCTCTTGAATGCTTGTTTTTCTTATGCTTAGAATGGCAATTTTCCAGCGAAAGCACCTAATTTTTTCTTGGTAGTTTCATCGATTTGTTCAAGAGCAGAGTTGATGGCTTGAACAGTCATATCAGAAAGAGTTTCAAGATCTTCAGGGTCAACGACAGCTGGATTGAAGTCAATGCTGACAACTTTTTTGTCACCTGTTAAGGTAGCTTGAACAAGGTCTTGAGCAGATTTGCCAACAAATTGCATAGCAGCAAGTTCTGCTTGACTTTGTTCCATTTGTTTTTGAAGTTTTTGTGCTTGGCGCATCATGTTTTGCATGTTCATCATGGTGATTTATAGTTTCCTTTTATCTTATTTTCTTTTTTATTTTATCAATTTTAACGTTAAAAGTCTAATCTTTTTCTGAGTGAATTCATCAAGTATCGATAGAAATGTAGATAGAATAAAAATATAGGATAGATATTCTAAGAGCATAAGAATATTTATCCTATATGTGTTTATGAAAAGTTGCTAGATATTTTATGAGCTAGTTTAAGAGTTTACTAACACTATTCTACTTTGTAGAAAAATCCCTCAGTACTGCCATTGATGAGTTGGTGTCCAAACCATAAGCGGTCTTGTGTAATATCAGACGAGTCAGTATAGCCATTATCTGAAGAAGAGGTGACAGACATGGTTATAGGGATTCCTGCTGGTAAAAAGGCAATAGCTGCACCACCAGCACCACCAGCTTTAGGAAGTAAACTTGCTTTAAGATAGCGGTCGGTTTCTTTAGCATATTCAATTGAAACTTTGGAATGATCACTTACCAAGCCATTTTTATCGAAAGTAAATTCAATACCTGTACCATTCCTCCAAGTTCCTATGACACTAGAAAAATCTCCATTTTGAATTGCAGAAATCTCCATTCCTTTACTTTCTGATGGAAGGCTTGTTTCTCCATTTATGAGGCTTGTGACAGATTTCCAAGAGAAAGACCTTATGTCAAGGGAAGGTGGTTTTGTCCCCAGTCCCTCTTCTGTATCTGATTCGCTAACTAACTCTAACTGTGTTCTATCCTGATTCAACTTGTATAGTTTAAGTTGGATTTGATTAGTAGATACTCGGGTAGATAATTGGAAATAGCCGTTTTCTAAAGGATTAAAATGAACGCGTTCTCCAATAAAGTCCAGATTATTTTCTGCATTGGTCAGTCGAATAACTTCACCATTTTTAAGAGTTCGAATATCTAATAAATCGTAATAGTTAGAATACGTTTTTAGAGCAATCAAAAGTTCGTCCGTACCGTCTTGGTCTAAATCATACAAGCTATACTGTAATCCATAATATTCGTTAGGATAAGTATTTTTTAAGTTTGCTTTTGAATTGACCTCTGTATGTGAAGCTGGTGAACCATCTAATACTTTGGCATATTCTTTAAGGACAGTATTGTATAGGGTGTAGTCAGTTTTCTTCTCTTCCGATGTGGAAGTAGATGAACTGCTACTAGAAGTAGTTACTTCAGAACTTGCTGAGGGAGTGTTTTCACTCTGATGTTGGCAAGCTGTTAGAAGAGAGATAGTTAAAATACTGGCACTGAATAGAAATAATAATTTTTTCATGTATTTAATCTTGCAATTCTAAACCTTGGGCATCTTGGTGCCATTTGCTACCAGTTTTGGAAGTTAAAACTTGAATAGTAATTATAATATTCCAAATAGCATTTGCTAGTAAAACAACTGGCATTAAAATAGGAATGATAGCTAGCAGAGTTATTCCGATACGCTTGTATCCTTGTTTAGAATTTCCGATGTAAAAATCGTAGCCACCGAGTGCTCCTAAAAATAAGGCAAATAGGGCTGCGGCCAGTTTAGATTTATCACTCACTCCATTTGAATGTTGACTAGAGGTAGCTGGAGATGCGTTATCTATTTTTGAAACAATATACTCATCACCGTTTTGATAAAATTCTACGTAATCACCTACTTGTGGTTCAAAACCAAAACTTTTTCTTGAAATTGCAGTAAATTGGCCATTATCACCTTTTCCAACATAAACTGTTTCAGCTTCAATTTTTATAACTTTGTTCATATAATTATCTCCTTAATTTATTTCTATTTTATGTTATACCCACTCACCGTTGTAATTGACACGGTAGCCATCAGGTGTTGTCGTATTGATTGCCAATGCACCAGAGTTATAAGCATAGTACCATTTTCCAGATACCTTCATCCAGCCAGTTTTCATAGCGCCTGAGTCTTGAAGATAGTACCAGTTACCGTTATCTTTGACCCAACCAGTCTTCATAGCACCTGAACCGTCGAGATAGTACCAGCTACCGTCTTTTGCCCAGCCTGTTTGCATCCAACCAGAATAGTCAAAGCGATACCAAACACCATTGATTTTTTCCCAGCCATTAGTTTTGTAAGAGCCGTCGGCATGTTTATACCACCAGCGAGAACCAGATTGTAGCCAACTACCTGAGATATTAGAATTTGAACCTGATTGAGTTGTTGCGTTAGTATTTGAATTTGTCGAAGGATTTCCGATAGTTACCTCTTTTCTAACTTTAAAGACACGTTTTCTTGTATCAGTTAAGTCATCGTAAGGCGAACCAGCTTCTCCATACATCTCTAAAATATATGTTCCATCTGGGAATTGTTCTGAGACAAAAACATCACCTTTAAATTGATTGCTATAAAATAAAGGTTGCAAAAATTGATCACTAACATCTTCAGTTAAGCCACTAAAAATGACAGCATCGTGACTTTGGTACACAATTTTTCCGGTCGCTTTATCAATCAAAGTAATATTTCCCTTAGCAGCCTTATCACCTCCGTGTGGTAGTGGCTCTGAAAGTTTTCCTTCGAAGCTAAGTCCAAAATAATCAATTTCAACTTTTGTAATTGTTGCGTCTATTTGTTTTTCAGTACTCGTATTCTCGCTAGCTGATACTTGATTAGCTGTGATGACTCCAGTGCCAAGAAGTGATAGAGCTGATATAGTTGCAAGTGTGAATTTTTTAGTTTGTTTGTGCATTCATTTAATACTCCCTATTTTTATTTGTTGTAAAGTAATCAGTTTGTCCTAAAATCTAGGATTTTTTGGACAGGAAATACACTTTATTTTAGAACCATTTTCGTTAGAAAAAAGGTTCTAAAATCCAGTATTTTGACCGATTATTATTACACTACCATTCTATCAAGTTTGTCCAAAAAAGTCTAGGTTTTTTGACAGGAACTATGAATTTTTTATCCAATTATGAAAGGTGCTTTTTGATACTCCTAAGATGTCTGCACCTTCTCGTAATGTTATTTCTTTTTTCGTATATTGAGCTATTACATCAGGAAGATTATCCGGGGCAAGCAATTTTGGTCTACCGAATTTTTTCCCTTTTTTCTTTGCTTCTCGTATTCCTTCCATTTGTCTTTGTTTGATTTGTTCTCTTTCAAACTGTGCCACATAAGATAGAACTTGCAAAACGATGTCAGATATTAGTTTTCCTGTGATATTGTCATCGCTATTCTTTGTGTTTAATAAGGGGAAATCTAAAACAGTTATATTTACTTTCTTTTTCTTAGTAATTGATTGCCATTGTTCTAAAATTTCATCATAGTTTCTTCCCAATCTATCAATTGATTTAATAACTAATTCATCATTCTCCTTCAAGGTAGTTAATAATTTTTGATATTCTATTCTGTCAAAATCCTTTCCTGAAACATAATCAATAAAAATATTTTCTTTTGCTAATTTATTTTCTACCAAGGCTGAAAATTGTCTATCGATATTTTGTTCTCTTGTAGATACTCGAACATAACCGTAACGCATAAGGCTACCACCTATCTTTTTATCTCTATTTTAGACGAAAAGAAAACTACCGCCCATAATGAGTGGTAGTTTGGTGTACTCTTTGCTACTGTATTTTTTTGCCAAGATTTTGCCTTGGATGCGTGAATAGAAGTGTTGGATAAAAAATCTTAAGGGCTTAAAATCCTTTTAAACCAACCTTTTTGATGTTTACAAAAATTAAAAACAGTATGTTCAATTTTTGCATGTTCATTATGGTGATTTTCAGTTTCCTTTTATCTTATTTTCTTTTTTATTTTATCAATTTTGGGGTTAAAAGTCTAATCTTTTTCAGAGTGAATCTAAGAATTGTGCTTAGCAGTGGAAAATAAAAGTAGACTTCCTGCGAAACAAAATATGATACAATAAAACTATGAATTATGAAGTAAGTAAACAATTTTTGGCATTCACGAAAGCAACTTAATCCGTCGGAGTCAATGGGTTGAAGCAACTCTTATTCAAACTGGCTTTACGATTTCAAAAACTCATCTTAGTGCTGAGGATACGGTGATTGTGGATGCAACAGAGCTAAAAATCAATCGTCCTAAAAAATCAACTAGCGAATTATTCTGGTAAAAAGAAATGTCATGCTATGAAGGCTCAGGCGATTGTCACAAGCCAAGGGAGAATTGTTTCTTTGGATATTGCAGTGAACTATTGCCACTATATGAAGTTATTCAAAATGAGTCGCAGAAATATCGGACAAGCTGGTAAAATCTTGGCAGACAGTGGTTATCAAGGGATCATGAAGATGTATTCACAAGCGTAAATTCCGAGGAAATCAAGCAAACTTAAGCCACTAACTCTTGAAGATAAATCCTATAATCATGTGCTATCTAAAGAGAGAATCAAGGTTGAGAATATTTTGGTCAAAGTAAAAACGTTTAAAATGTTTTCAACAACCTAACGAAATCGACGTAAACGATTTGGATTACGAATGAATTTGATTGCTGGAATTATCAACTGTGAACTAGAATTCTAGTTTCGCAGGAAGTCTAATAAAAAAACTTTGTACTCTAGCAACCATTGTGTGGCTATCGAGATTGCAAAGTTTTTTTTGAGGTTGGAACATGAAAACAGCAGTTGATTTGAAGAAACAAAAAAGAACAGCCGAAGCTGTCTTTTTATCATTATTTGAGACCGTATTTTTTGTTGAAACGATCCACGCGTCCATCTGCTTGAGTGAACTTTTGACGTCCAGTGTAGAATGGGTGTGAGTCTGATGAAATTTCCACACGGATCAATGGGTAAGTTTCGCCTTCGAACTCAACTGTTTCGTTAGAGCGTTTTGTTGAACCGCTAAGGAATTGGTAACCAGTAGTTGTGTCCATGAAGACAACTGGGCGATATTCTGGATGGATATCTTTTTTCATTTTGCAATATTTCCTTTCTGCCATGGTCTCTTTGCGAGCCATAGATTGTTACCATACTAGTCTATCAGATTCTAAAAAGTTTGGCAAGTATTTTATCAGTTTTTAAGCAAGTTTTTTAACTTTTGGTAGATGATTTCGTTTTCTTCTAAACTATAGGAATTAGCACCGCTTGCTAGAGGGTGGCCTCCACCATCATGTTCTTTGGCAATTTCATTGATAGGATGGATTTTACTGCGTAAGCGAACGCGGTAGTGGCCATCAGCCTGCTCCACAAAAATTCCCCAGAGACTAACACTGTCAATGCGTCCAGGTGCGCCTACAATGGCTGCAGTTTCCGCGTCGGTGACATTGAATCGTTTTAAGATTTCCTGACTCAGAATCACGCGAGCTGCGCCATTTTCATCCACTTCCAGATGATCGTAGATATAGCCTTGAAGTTTAGCAATTTTGTAACTCATAGTGTCCATTTTGCGAGTGAGAGCCGCAAAGTCAAAGTTCTGTTCTCTTAGAGAGGCAGCCAGACGGAGGGTCCGTGCAGTGGTAGAAGGGTAGAGGAAGCGACCTGTATCCCCAATAATTCCTGCAAAGAGCAATTCAGCAGCTCGATCTGACAAGGCCAGTTGGGTTGTTTGGGCAAATAGGGTAATCATCTCACTAGCGCTGCTTGAACTAGTATCGACCCAAGACAGGTCACCGTATACATCATCATTTGGATGGTGGTCAATCTTAATGAGAAAATCACCTTGACTATAGCGCTTATCATCAATACGAGCAGTATTCGCCGTATCACAAACGATGACAAGGGAACCTTGGTAAGCACTGTCTTCAACAGAATCCATTTCCGCCATCCAAGTTAGAGTTGGTTCATCAAAACCAACGGCTTTGATGGTTTTTTCTGGGAAATGATGTTTGAGAAGAGCTTTCAATCCCACCTGACTTCCCAAGGCATCAGGGTCTGGTTTCATATGACGGTGAATGATAATCGTGTCGTATTCTTTAATTTTTTCTAAAATTTGATGGCAAATGTCCATAAATAACCTCAATTCTTTCTCATTTCATTGTAGCACAAGAATTTTTATTTTTAAAATGAAAAAGATGTGATATAATGGAGAAAGATAAATTGAGGAGGACGATATGGCATTAGCAAAAATTGTATTTGCCAGTATGACCGGTAATACCGAAGAAATTGCAGATATTGTAGCAGACAAATTACGTGACTTGGGCTTGGATGTCGATGTTGATGAATGTACAACTGTTGACGCTTCAGACTTCTTGGAAGCAGACATCGCTATCGTTGCAACCTATACTTATGGTGATGGAGAATTGCCAGATGAGATGATGGACTTCTACGAAGACCTAGCTGACCTCAACTTGAATGGCAAAATCTACGGAGTGGTCGGCTCAGGAGATACCTTCTACGATGAATTCTGTAAGGCTGTCGATGACTTTGACCGCGTTTTTGTAGCGACAGGGGCAGAAAAAGGTTCAGAGTGTGTCAAAGTTGATCTCTCTGCTGAGGAAGAAGACATTGAACGCTTGGAACAATTCGCAGAAGAATTGGCTGCTAAAGTAGGATAAGCATAAAAGTGCGCTGATGTAATCAATCAGTGCATTTTTTTATAGAGAGTTGGGATTTTACTAGCCTATTTGGTGGCTTTTTGATACAATAATTCAAATAAAGGAGGAGACTGTATGGATTTAGATATTATTCGTCAAGAAATTGATCAAATAGATGACCAAATTGTCAAATTGTTAGAAGAACGAATGCATTTGGTTGAGGGGGTAGTTGCTTATAAGAAGGCTTCAGGGAAACCGATTTTAGATACCAAGAGAGAAGAAGTTATTTTTGAAAAGGTTAGAAATCGTGTAGAAGACAAGCGCTATCAGGAGACTATTGTCGCAACATTTTCTGACATACTCAAACGTTCGCGTGATTACCAGGATCAAAATATCAAATGAAAAAAGAACAATTTTATCCGCTAGGGATTTTTCTAGCTGCCATGGTGGGCGGACTTGTCCGCTATCTAGTTTCCACTTGGTTACCAGCCAGTCCAGATTTTCCTTGGGGCACTCTCTTTGTCAACTATCTGGGAATTTTCTGCTTGGTTTATCTTGTCAAGGGTTATTTGGTCTATAAAGGGACTAGTAAGGGCTTGGTTTTAGCGCTAGGGACGGGTTTTTGCGGAGGTTTAACAACCTTTTCTAGTCTCATGCTTGATGCTGTGAAACTGCTTGATACAGGGCGTTATCTTAGTTTAGTCCTGTATTTGCTTTTGAGCATCGGTGGCGGACTGCTTTTAGCTTACTATTTAGGGAGGAAAAAATGGTAATCGTCTATCTTGCAATTGCTTGTGGTTTCGGAGCTTTAGTGCGCTATTTCTTTTCCCGCTATAATCAAGCATCTAAATTGCCCCTCGGAACGCTCATAGCCAATCTTTTAGGTTGTTTTTTAATTGGATTATTCTACAATCATGTGGAGTCTAAGGAAGTCTATGCTATTCTAGCAACAGGATTTTGTGGTGGTTTAACGACTTTTTCGACCTTTAATGATGAACTCCAAAGACTGTTAAGTGATAAGAAGGTATTTTATTCTTATTTATCTTTGACCTACCTAGGTGGTTTGATTGCGATTTTTTTAGGAATTCTGCTATAAATTTCTTTACTTTTTTGTGGAAATTTGGTAAACTGTATCTTGTGTGTAATGGACGCACAAAAATACAGTTTATCCGCTGAGGAAGGTTCCTCAAGATTGACAAAGATAGGAGAATAAAATGAATCCATTAATCCAAAGCTTGACTGAAGGTCAACTTCGTACTGATATCCCATCATTCCGTCCTGGTGACACTGTTCGTGTACACGCGAAAGTTGTCGAAGGTAACCGTGAACGTATCCAGATTTTTGAAGGTGTTGTTATCGCACGTAAAGGTGCTGGCATCTCAGAAAACTACACAGTTCGTAAAATCTCTAACGGTGTAGGTGTTGAGCGTATCTTCCCAATCCACACTCCACGTGTTGAAAAAATCGAAGTTGTACGTTACGGTAAAGTACGTCGTGCGAAATTGTACTACTTGCGTGCTCTTCAAGGTAAAGCGGCTCGTATCAAAGAAATCCGTCGTTAATTCGACTAAAAAACTCTGCTTCTTCAGCAGAGTTTTTATCTAGCTCCCTTAGTTCAATGGATATAACAACTCCCTCCTAAGGAGTAGTTGCTGGTTCGATTCCGGCAGGGGGCATTAATTAGACATTAAAAGCCGCTCAGCTGAGCGGTTTTCGTCTATTCATACCCTTTTACAGTACCCATGTACGGATGGCATGGGCAACGCCGGATTCATCGTTAGATTTAGTTATGTATTTGGCGATTTTTTTGATTTCTGGATTTCCATTTTCCATGACAACTGGATTGCCAACGACTTCCAGCATGGCACGGTCGTTTTCTTCGTCACCGATAGCCATGGTTTGATCTTTGGTCAATCCGAGTTTTTCAGCTAAGTGAGTAATGGCTGAACCCTTGTCCACATTCTTTTTAAGGAGTTCGAGGTAGAAAGGAGCAGACTTGTTGATGGAGTAGCGTTCGTAAAATTCCGCTGGTATCTTTTCAATTGCAGCATCGAGAATTTCTGGTTCATCGATAAACATACACTTGACGATTTCCTTGCCAGCCATTTCTTCAGGTGTGCGGTAAAAGATAGGCATGCTGACGAGGGTTGATTCGTGCACTGTGTATTTTCCGATATTGCGATTGGCAGTGTAGATACCGTCCTTGGTAATGGCATGCATGTGGACACCGAGCTTGCGGCTGAGGAATTCCATATCCAGATAATCCTCATAAGTCAAGGATTCACTGATAATCTCATGACCTGTAGCAGTTTCTTGGACAAGGGCACCATTGAAGGTCACGACATAGTCACCCTCGTCTCTCAACTGCAAGTCGTCCAGAAGTTTGGCAACACCTGCGATAGGGCGGCCAGTTGCAATCACGACTTTAACACCAGCTTCTTTGGCATCTTGGATGGCAGAAAAGACTTCAGGAGTGATTTCCTTTTGGCTGTTGACTAGGGTTCCGTCAATATCGACGGCAATTAGTTTAATACTCATAAATTTCCTCTTCTAGTTTTTATTTGGGGTAAAATGATCGTTCTCAATCAAGTGTAAAAATTGCTGGGTAATGCTTGCGAAGATACTGTTTTGGTCTAACATTTCTTTTGGGAAATAAAAGCGATTATCTCCATGGCGACTGCCAGCAAGGGATTGGACGATAGGAGACAAGCTAGAGAGTTCTGCCAGTTCTCCATTTTTTTGTAAAATCTCAATCTGTGTTCGCGGATTTTCAGATTCGGGACGATAAATATCATAAGGGAGGTCAAAGTTCTTATGAATAGCAGTATAGTAGTCGGGATCAAAGCCGATGTCCTCAACTAATTTTCTCATGCTAGTGAGTTGGTCTTGGTCCTCTTGTGAAAAGGTAATGGATTTAAAGACCTTGCGGTTGACAAAGCGTTGCGATAAGTCAGCTAGAATCTTGTCAGGACTGGTCATCCAGAGCTGGAAGTAGGTATTCATCACACCATCATCCAGAGCCAGATAGTCAGATAAGGTCACATTTTTTTTAAAGAAAGGCAGGAGGTGTGGAGAAGTTCGTGCAAAGAAGTCCTTATCTTCTGGATAAAGTTCCTTGGCGCGTTTGAGGAGATTCTGCAGGAGAACTTCCATGGCCCGTGTTGCTGGGTGGAAATAGACCTGCATATACATCTGGTAGCGACTGAGGACGTAGTCTTCGATGGCGTGCATGCCATTGCGCTGAAAGGCGATACCATTTTCGACAGGACGAATGACTCGAAGAATCCGAGTCAGGTCAAATTCTCCATAAGATGCTCCTGTAAAATAGGAGTCGCGCAAGAGATAGTCCATGCGGTCTGCATCAATCTGACTAGAAATGAGTTGCACGACCTGCTTGTTAGGATAGGTATGGTCTATGACACTGGCTACCTTTTCTGGAAAATCTGGCGCTACTTGTAG
The DNA here is from genome assembly GCF_946188375.1 of Streptococcus mitis. Taxonomy (GTDB): domain Bacteria; phylum Bacillota; class Bacilli; order Lactobacillales; family Streptococcaceae; genus Streptococcus; species Streptococcus mitis_CX. Next base: position 455,950 of record NZ_CAMHUS010000001.1, on the reverse strand, counting down.
TAGGACTTGGTGAATCTCCGTTTCAGGACTTTGGATAATCTCCTGAGTAATAGCTTCGTGGTCTGTATCAAAGAGATGTTCAAAAGTATGGGAGTAGGCACCATGTCCGAGGTCATGAAGGAGTGCAGCGGTCATGGTCAAGAGAGACTCAGCAGGATTCCATTCTTCAGGATATTTTTCTTCAAAAATCTCTGTGATACGTCGTGCAATTTCATAGACTCCTAGACAGTGAGAGAAGCGACTGTGTTCTCCACCGTGGAAGGTATAACTGGAAGTTCCCAGTTGCTTGATTCGACGCAAACGCTGAAATTCTTTTGTATTAATCAAGTCATAGATGATTTGATTATTGACATGGATGTAGTTGTGAACTGGGTCACGGAATACTTTTTCGTTCATATGACCATTATAGCAAAATCCTGCTCTTTTTGGTAAAATAGTAGGACAAGAGACAAGAAAGAGGACTTGATGTGAAGATTCGGATGCGAAATAGGATTCAGTTTGATGAGCAGTTGGAAGTGATTGACCAACTCTATGATGTGGAAGTGCATGAAAAAGGAGATTATAGCTACCTGCTTTTCTATAATGAGGAAAAGGAAAAAGTGGTTATTAAATTTCATGGTCAAGAACTGGTGATGAGCCGATTTTCTAATCCCAAGACCATTATGCGCTTTTTAAAGGATAGTGATAGTTTAGCCTATATTCCCACACCTACGGGCATGCAGGAGTTTATCATCCAAACGAGCCATTATCAAGTTGATGGGCAAAAGATTGAACTAGATTATCAACTACAAAATCAAGAGGGACATCCCTTTGCCAGCTATCAATTGGAAATTACTTGGTGCTAGTCTCTTGTTTTTTTCAAATTTTTGCTAGCTATCTTCTCGGATTAGCCTGCTAATGTGGTAGATTAGGCTATTTTTTGGTATAATAAAAGTTATGGAAATTGAAAAAACCAATCGTATGAATGCGCTCTTTGAATTTTATGCAGCGCTTTTGACAGACAAGCAAATGAACTACATAGAGCTCTACTACGCTGATGATTATAGCCTTGCTGAGATTGCCGAGGAGTTTGGTGTCAGTCGTCAGGCTGTCTATGACAATATCAAGCGAACAGAAAAGATTCTGGAAGATTATGAGATGAAATTGCACATGTACTCGGACTACATTGTCCGCAGTCAGATTTTTGACCAGATATTGGAGCGTTATCCCAAGGATGACTTTCTGCAGGAGCAGATAGAAATTTTAACAAGCATTGATAATCGGGAGTAATCATGGGCAGTCTAGTTATTTATCAAGGAATACCTTGCGAACTATTAGCAGCAGAGAAACCATTTCCTACTCGACTACAGATTATCTCGCCCAATGATAACTCCAAAGCCATGCAAATAGGTTTTAGCTGTTGGGGATATCCAAATGAAATCATGAAAGAAGTCACACCCGAAGAACTAGAGTGTTTGCAACATTTCGGACGATTTCCACTGAATTGAATAAATAGGAGAAAAATATGGCATTTGAAAGTTTAACAGAACGTTTGCAGAACGTCTTTAAAAATCTACGTAAAAAAGGAAAAATCTCTGAATCTGATGTTCAAGAGGCAACCAAAGAAATTCGCTTGGCCTTGCTTGAGGCCGACGTTGCCTTGCCTGTTGTAAAGGACTTTATCAAGAAAGTTCGTGAGCGTGCAGTCGGGCATGAGGTCATTGATACCCTTAATCCTGCGCAACAAATTATTAAAATCGTTGATGAGGAACTGACAACCGTTTTGGGTTCTGATACGGCAGAGATTATCAAGTCACCTAAGATTCCTACAATCATCATGATGGTCGGTTTGCAAGGGGCTGGTAAAACAACCTTTGCTGGTAAATTGGCTAACAAACTCAAGAAAGAAGAAAATGCTCGTCCTTTGATGATTGCGGCGGATATTTATCGTCCTGCTGCCATTGACCAGCTTAAGACCTTGGGGCAACAGATTGATGTGCCTGTCTTTGCACTTGGAACAGAAGTACCAGCTGTTGAAATTGTACGTCAAGGTTTGGAGCAAGCCCAAACTAATCATAACGACTATGTCTTGATTGATACTGCGGGTCGTTTGCAGATTGATGAGCTTTTGATGAATGAACTTCGTGACGTGAAAGCACTAGCTCAACCAAACGAAATTCTCCTCGTGGTTGATGCCATGATTGGTCAAGAAGCGGCCAATGTTGCGCGTGAGTTTAATGCTCAGTTGGAAGTGACTGGGGTCATCCTTACCAAGATTGATGGCGATACTCGTGGTGGTGCGGCTCTATCTGTTCGTCACATTACCGGAAAACCAATCAAGTTCACTGGTACAGGTGAAAAGATTACGGACATTGAGACCTTCCACCCAGACCGTATGTCAAGCCGTATCCTTGGCATGGGGGATATGCTCACTCTGATTGAGAAAGCTTCTCAGGAATACGATGAGCAAAAAGCCCTTGAAATGGCTGAGAAGATGCGTGAAAACACCTTTGATTTCAATGATTTCATTGATCAGTTGGATCAGGTGCAAAACATGGGGCCGATGGAAGACTTGCTCAAGATGATTCCAGGTATGGCCAATAATCCAGCACTTCAAAACATGAAGGTGGATGAACGCCAGATTGCTCGCAAACGTGCCATTGTGTCTTCAATGACACCTGAAGAACGTGAAAATCCAGATTTGTTAAATCCGAGCCGTCGCCGTCGTATCGCAGCTGGTTCTGGAAATACCTTTGTCGAAGTCAATAAATTTATCAAGGACTTTAACCAGGCTAAACAGCTCATGCAAGGTGTCATGTCTGGAGATATGAACAAAATGATGAAGCAAATGGGAATCAATCCAAACAACCTTCCTAAAAATATGCCAAATATGGGAGGAATGGATATGTCTGCCCTTGAAGGAATGATGGGACAAGGCGGTATGCCTGACCTGTCAGCTCTCGGAGGAGCAGGAATGCCAGATATGAGCCAGCTGTTTGGTGGCGGACTCAAAGGTAAAATCGGTGAATTTGCTATGAAACAGTCCATGAAACGCATGGCTAACAAAATGAAGAAAGCGAAGAAAAAACGCAAGTAAGACAAGGGAAGGCCACAGGGCTTTCCTTTTTTAGAAAGAAGAAAAATGAGCACTTCCGTAATTGGAAATGCTCGTTTTTTGATGTGTTTAGACTCTTAATCTTTATTTTCGTATGGTAAGATCAAGTTCAAGATGATTCCTGTCATGGCTGATAGGGCAGTACCTGAAAGGGTAACTGGACCAAGTTTAAGGATAGCTCCTCCAAGTCCAAGTACCAACATAGCACTTGCGATGATTAGGTTACGCATTTGACTGAAGTCTACACGTTCTTTGATCAAGACTTTCAAACCATTACTTGCGATAACTCCGTAGAGAAGGATTGACATACCACCAAGTACAGCATTTGGAATGGTTGAAATCAAGGCAGTGAATTTACCAAGGAAGCTAAGGGCAATCGCGATGAAGGCAGCGTTACGGATAACTGAGACAGAAGCGATACGAGTCATACCGATAACCCCTGTATTTTCTCCATAAGTTGTATTGGCTGGTCCACCAAGGAAGGCAGAAACTGAAGTTGCGATACCGTCACCAAGAAGAGTACGGTGAAGACCTGGTTCTTTCAAGAATTGACGGCCACAGATTTGACCCAAAACAGTATGGTCTCCGATATGTTCAGAAATTGTTACGATAGCGATTGGCAAGATAGCGATGGTTTCTGGACCGAAGTAAAGATTGTATTCTTTAAAGGCACCGCCTGTATTAAATGGCAAGTAGAAACCAGGAATCTCGAACCAGTTGGCTTTAAGAACTGGTGTAAAGTCAACCAAGCCAAGTGTTAGTGCGAAGAGGTAACCACCGATAATGGCAAAGAGGAATGGAATGATTCGTAGGAAGCCTTTTCCTTTTGTATTGATAAAGGCAGCAATCAAGAAAGTAACAACTGCTACAAGAGCATTTTTCCAATTCCCGTCAGCTACAAGACCAGCATTGGTAACAGCTGAACCTGCAAGTCCCAGACCGATAACGATAATCATAGGTCCGATGATGATTGGTGGCAAGAGTTTATCAATCCATTTTGTACCTGCAAAACGAACACCTGCAGCCACAAGGACATAGACCAAACCAGTCAAGATAACTCCTGTTTGAGCAGCAGATACATCACCACCCATTTCTTTCATAGCCAGTGACATTGCTGTGATAAAGGCAAAAGAAGAACCTAGATAAACTGGAACTTTAAATCCAGTTGAAATCATATAGATGAGTGTCCCGACACCTGAAGCAAAAAGGGCAACAGATACAGGCATTCCCAAAATCAAGGGTACCAAGATGGTCGCACCGAACATGGCGAAAACGTGTTGGAAACTAAGGAGAATTCCTTTTCCAGCCGAAGGACGTTGGTCAACGTCTAGTAACAAATCAACAGTTGATTCTTGTTTCATATAAACCTCACTTTTGGGCATCAAAAAAGAGCCCATTATTTTACAGCAATAGGCCCTCAGAGTAAGACTTCTCTAAAATCTAGACTTTAAAGAGTTTCAAGTATTTCTGCGTCTTCGTCACCTCACGGGATGACATTAAAAACCTTTGCTTGTGATAGTATAGCAGAAATTCCGAACTTTGTAAACATTTTTTACTAAAAAATTTAAAGCGGGCGTTTGTTGGGCATGCCAGCCTTTCTTGGATATTTATTTGGTGTTTCTTTTTTCTTTTCTACCACTGTGATGTAACGTGGATCTCCATTTGGTAGGGCGTAGCTGAGATTGTCTTCTACTTTACTAAAAAGGAGGTTGAGGGCATTCTTAGCTTCTAATAATTCCTCAGGAGCATTGCTAGCCTTGAGTGCCAATAGTTTTCCGCCAACTTTAAGGTAGGGAATAGTTAATTCAGATAGGACTTGCATACGGGCAACCGCACGAGCCGTTACAAAATCATACTGAGCACGGAAGTTTTTGTCTTGGGCAAAATCTTCGGCACGTCCATGGTAGAAATGAACATCGTCTAAATCCAGTTCCTGAGCCAAAAGTTTGAGGAAGTTGATGCGCTTGTTGAGAGAATCAATGATAGTTACATTTAGCTGAGGATAGAGGATTTTCATAGGTAGACTAGGAAATCCTGCCCCGGCTCCAATATCAAGAAGTTTGATAGTTTCATTTGAAATTAAGCCTTGCAGAATGGGTGCAATCGAATCGTAAAAGTGTTTCAGATAGACTTCTTCCTTATCTGTAATAGCCGTCAAATTAATCTTCTCATTCCACTCGACCAAGAGTTCAAAATAGCGTTCAAATTGTTTTTTTTGCTGGTCCGAAAGTGAAAGATTTTGCTCGGCAAGCAAGTTGTAAAATGTTTCTGGTTTCATAGTTTTTTCCTTCTTTAGTATCATCTTATTTTACCACAATCATTAAAAATTTGATATACTGGTACTAATCTAAAAGCAGAAAGGACTTATATAATGACTTGGATTATTCTTGGAGTTTTAGCTCTTATTGTTATTTTTGTGATTGTTAGCTATAACGGTTTGGTTAAGAATCGTATGCAAACCAAGGAGGCTTGGAGCCAGATTGATGTTCAGTTGAAACGTCGAAATGACCTCTTGCCAAACTTGATTGAAACTGTAAAAGGTTATGCAAAATATGAAGGTTCTACCCTTGAAAAGGTGGCAGAACTACGTAACCAAGTGGCGGCAGCGACTTCACCAGCAGAAGCTATGAAAGCTAGTGATGCCCTTACTCGTCAGGTTTCAGGTATTTTTGCAGTTGCAGAAAGCTATCCAGATTTGAAAGCTAGTGCAAACTTTGTTAAATTGCAAGAGGAGTTGACAAACACAGAAAATAAAATTTCTTACTCTCGTCAACTCTACAACAGTGTTGTCAGCAACTACAATGTAAAATTAGAAACTTTCCCAAGCAATATTATCGCTGGAATGTTTGGATTTAAAGCAGCAGATTTCCTTCAAACACCAGAAGAGGAAAAGGCAGTTCCTAAAGTTGATTTTAGCGGTTTAGGTGACTAAGATGTTGTTTGATCAAATTGCAAGCAATAAACGAAGAACCTGGATTTTGTTGCTGGTATTTTTCCTACTCTTAGCTCTGGTTGGCTATGCAGTTGGTTACCTCTTCATGCGATCTGGGCTTGGCGGTTTGGTTATTGCACTGATTATCGGATTTATCTATGCCATGTCTATGATTTTTCAATCAACAGAGATTGTCATGTCCATGAATGGAGCGCGTGAGGTGGATGAACAAACGGCACCAGACCTCTACCATGTAGTAGAAGATATGGCTATGGTGGCTCAGATTCCTATGCCACGTGTTTTCATCATTGATGATCCAGCCTTAAATGCCTTTGCGACAGGTTCTAACCCTCAAAATGCGGCGGTTGCTGCGACTTCAGGTCTTCTAGCTATTATGAATCGCGAGGAGCTAGAAGCTGTTATGGGGCATGAGGTTAGTCATATTCGTAATTACGATATTCGTATTTCGACGATTGCTGTCGCCCTTGCTAGTGCTATCACCATGCTTTCTAGTATGGCAGGTCGTATGATGTGGTGGGGTGGCGCAGGTCGCAGACGAAGTGACGATGACCGAGATGGAAATGGCTTAGAAATCATTATGCTAGTGGTTTCTTTACTAGCTATTGTACTGGCCCCTCTCGCTGCAACCTTGGTGCAACTAGCTATTTCTCGTCAGAGGGAATTCCTAGCTGATGCTTCTAGTGTCGAGTTGACGCGCAATCCTCAAGGAATGATCAATGCCCTACGTAAGTTGGACAATAGTGAGCCGATGCATCACCACGTTGATGATGCCAGCAGCGCACTTTATATCAATGATCCCAAGAAAGGTGGAGGGTTCCAAAAACTCTTTTATACTCACCCACCTATCTCAGAACGGATTGAACGTTTAAAACAGATGTAAAAAGAATCCAGAGGTCGTCTCTGGATTTTTGCTATGCTCAAAATTTATAAATCTTCTAAATTAACTACCTCCAAACCGTGTTCTGTTAAGCGATAGATGGTTGAACAGACCTCTTTTAAGAAACGACGGTCATGCGAAACAGTGACGAGACCGCCTGGATAAGTGGCAAAGAGTTTTCTGATTTCGGGTTGAGAAGTGGGAGAAAAGTTTCGTGTGGGTTCATCCAGAAGGAGAAAGTTTGGTTTGCGCAGGACTAAATCCAAAAGCAGGAGTTTACCCTGTTGCCCGCCAGATAAGGAGCGAATTTGATGTTGCATTTCTGGATAACTGAAATTGAGACTGGCTAAGTGGGATTGGATTTTCTGTAGTTCTTCTTTTTGTCCAGTTTGGCTAAGATAGGCTATTGGGGATAAATCCAATTGCAGTTTCTTGTGGTAATCTTGTGGCATAACACCAAGAGAAATCTCTCTTTTGACATTTAGTAGTTGTTGCAATTTGTCTAACAGAGTCGATTTTCCAACACCATTTGAGCCGATGATACCGATTTTTTCTTGGCCACGGATAGTTAGTTGTAACTTCTGAACCAAAACGCGCTCGCTAATGGACAAATTTTCTTTTTCCAGTTGGATTAAGAGTTTAGAAACTGGTAATGGTTGGATGTCTGAGAAGAAAAGTTTGATTTCTTCCTCTTCAAGTGGCTTTTGGGTCATGGACTGAGCTGCCCTTTCGTAGCGTTTTTCTTGAGAGAGAACAGTTTTCATTTTTTTAGCCAATAGGCGACCGGCAGTACTGTCTTTGGTAGCTCGAAGAGCAGTTTCCACATTTTGCTTGACTCGTCGATGTTTTTCCATTGTTTTGTCATAGGCTCTTTGGTCGTTAGCAGCTTGCTGACTTTGTCTGGCAAAATTAGCCTTTCTCTGCTCACTGTAGCGATCATAGTCCAAATGCTCTACTAGTGTTTCCGCTTCTTTCCGGTGCTTGACCAGTCGCAAGTGGACAATAGTATCAGCCGTTTCAGAAAGAAAGTCTTCATCATGGGAAATGAAAATAACAGTTTGTCTAATCTTTTGAATCTGATTTTTTAGCCAATCAACCGTCTCAAGGTCTAGGTCATTTGAAGGTTCATCTAAAAATAGAATTTCAAAGGGTTTGCCTAACTCATGGATGAGCTGAATTTTCAAAGCTTCGCCCCCTGATAGACTGCCAATTTCTTGCTCGCTTGCGAAACGATTGCTATCGAAATGCAATTCCTCAGCTAAACGATAAAGAATACTGTAGTCTAAATCAATAAAATCTAAAAAGAAGTAGTCATGTAGAGTTTTCTTTTTCAGCTCTTCGGGGAGTTTTTGAGGAATGTAGGCTATTGATTGATAATCAGATTGAATGTCTCCCCTGATAGTGAAATCAGGCAAAGCTTCCCCCATAAAAATTTTAAGTAAGGTTGATTTGCCATTTCCTTCTTCACCAATAATAGCTACCTTTTCCCCATCGTGGATGGTCATGTTTAGGTCAGATACAAGGTCTCGTAAATCTTTGTTTTGTGTGATGGTTAGATGATTGATGTTTATCATATTGTTGCCCTTTCTAGAATGTCAATAGTGCATAACAAAAAGCTCTACTTTACCTAGTAGAGCCAAAAGTCACTATTGAAAACTCTATTATCCCCGTTGAAAAGCTCGTCAAACTAGCTTAGGATTGCCTAATTCAACTCAAGAGGAGCAGATGGCTAGCTTCCTAGTTTGCTCTTTGATTTTCATTGAGTATAAAATGCCAGAAAAAGAGCATAAAAGAGTACACAAAAAGAGACAAAAACAAGATCTACTAAATAAAGGTTCTTTATTTGATAGACTTAGTTGTTCATGTCTCCCTTACCTCCGAGTATTAGTATCTCTATACTATACCTTTCAGGATATTTTGTCAACAGAAAACTGACAATTCTAATCTCTAAAATCCGAAAACAGGTCCATAAAGAGTTAGTACGTGTTTGACATGCTCGTAATGGAACTTGTCATAGTTGCGCCAAGCGGTACGTGCTTGATCGTTTAGTTTTAGGCTACCAAGGCCTATCAGAAGACTGGTACGTTGGTAAAATTTCTCAAGGTCGATTAAAATACTGTTGTTCAACTTTTCCGCTTTTTTGAGCTCTTTTATAGTAGTGTTTAGCAGCTCTTGTAGTCGAGTATCATCTGCAGTACCCTGTTTGCAGCTTTGGAAACTTTTATTTAACTCGGATAGGAGTTGGGTTGCATTAGTAATGAGTTCTTTGTCTTCCATATGAGCATCCTCCTTGCTCTGATGTATTATTGCCTATAGTATAGCACTAAAAAACAAAAATGTCATAGTAAATATGTTAAAAAATCGAATTTTAATTATAAAGTTTGCCGTGCTGATTTGTAGCCTTTTCATGGTATAATCAAGAGAGTAAATCTTTATGGAGGAAGTATGAAATTAAATATTCAAGAAATTCGTAAGCAGTCTGAAGGCTTGCATTTTGAACAAATGTTAGACCTAGCCGCCGACCTACGTGCACGTAATCAAGAAATTTTAGATGTAAAAGATATCCTTGCAGTTGGAAAAGTACAGTACGAAGACCGTATGTATTTCTTAGACTATCAGTTGTCTTATACCATTGTCCTTGCTTCAAGTCGTAGTATGGAGCCAGTTGAGTTAGTTGAATCTTATCCAGTAACGGAAGTTTTCATGGAAGGCGCAACTAACCAACTAGATCAGGAAGTTTTAGACGATGATTTGGTCTTGCCTATCGAAAATGGAGAACTTGATCTTGCTGAGAGCGTGTCAGACAATATCCTACTAAATATTCCTATTAAGGTCTTGACGGCTGAAGAAGAGGCTGGTCAAGGATTTGTGTCAGGAAATGACTGGCAAATCATGACAGAAGAAGAATACCAAGCTCAACAAGCAGTTAAGAAAGAAGAAAACAGTCCTTTTGCTGGCTTACAAGGACTATTTGATGGAGACGAATAATGGTCTTGTCAAAAAAACGAGCACGAAAAGTGCTAGAAGAAATCATTGCTCTGTTTCCAGATGCCAAGCCCAGTCTTGATTTTACCAATCATTTTGAACTCTTGGTTGCGGTCATGTTGTCAGCCCAGACGACGGATGCAGCGGTAAATAAGGCCACACCAGGTCTCTTTGCTACCTTTCCAACGCCACAAGCCATGTCTGTTGCAACAGAGAGTGAGATTGCTTCACACATTTCTCGCCTGGGACTGTATCGAAATAAGGCTAAATTCCTTAAAAAATGTGCCCAACAGTTACTAGACGATTTCGATGGTCAAGTCCCTCAAACACGAGAGGAATTGGAGAGTTTGTCAGGTGTTGGTCGCAAGACAGCCAATGTTGTCATGAGTGTGGGCTTTGGGATTCCAGCTTTTGCAGTGGATACTCATGTGGAGCGTATTTGCAAACACCACGATATTGTCAAAAAATCAGCGACACCACTTGAGGTGGAAAAACGGGTTATGGATATCTTGCCACCGGAGCAGTGGTTAGCTGCCCATCAGGCTATGATTTATTTTGGAAGAGCCATTTGCCATCCTAAAAATCCAGAGTGTGACCAGTACCCACAATTATATGATTTTAGCAATTTATAAGATGGGGACTCAAAAGTTTTTGCTTGATTTTAGGCTCGCTTTGTGCTATAGTAATTGATAATTAAATATTCCTTTAAACCTGTCCCGTGAGGCAGGCAAGGAGCGCGATAAAGTAGAAGGGTGAAGTCTATACTGTTTGCAGTAGGGCTTGCTTGGCTATACATTTCAAGTCTCCTTGTTTAAGGAGACTTTTCTTTTTGGAGGTTTGTCATGAAGGCAAAAGAAGTTGTAGACGAATTGACCGTCAAACGAGCGATTACGCGTATTACTTATGAGATTATCGAACGCAACAAAGATTTGAATAAAATCGTCTTGGCTGGTATTAAAACTCGTGGTGTCTTTATCGCCCACCGTATCCAAGAACGTTTGGAGCAGCTAGAAAATCTTTCAGTTCCTGTTGTGGAATTGGATACTAAACCTTTCCGTGATGATGTTAAAAGTGGAGAAGATACTTCTTTGGTTTCTGTCGATGTGACAGACCGCGAAGTTATCTTGGTGGATGATGTGCTCTATACAGGTCGAACCATCCGTGCTGCTATTGATAATATTGTAGGTCATGGTCGTCCTGCGCGCGTGAGTTTAGCAGTTCTAGTCGATCGTGGACATAGAGAATTGCCAATCCGTCCAGATTACGTTGGAAAAAATATTCCAACTAGTCGTTCTGAAGAAATCATCGTAGAGATGGCAGAACTTGATGGCCAAGACAGAGTTCTGATTACTGAAGAAGCTTAGAAAGCTAAAGGAGTAGCCATGTCAGAAAATCAACAAGCATTGAACCATGTGGTGTCCATGGAAGACCTCACTGTCGATCAAGTCATGAAATTGATCAAGCGAGGAATTGAGTTTAAAAACGGAGCTCAGCTTCCTTATGAAGACCATCCGATTGTTTCCAATCTTTTCTTTGAGGATTCTACACGGACGCATAAGTCCTTTGAAGTTGCAGAGATTAAACTGGGATTGGAGCGACTTGACTTTGATGTGAAGACTAGTTCGGTCAATAAGGGTGAAACACTTTATGATACTATCCTGACCCTATCTGCACTAGGAGTGGATGTCTGTGTGATTCGCCACCCAGAGGTTGACTACTACAGAGAGTTGATTGCTAGTCCCACGATTACGACTTCCATCATCAATGGTGGAGATGGTTCGGGCCAACACCCTAGCCAGAGCTTGCTTGATTTGATGACTATTTATGAGGAATTTGGTCACTTTGAGGGTCTTAAGGTTGCGATTGCAGGTGACTTGGACCACTCACGCGTTGCCAAATCCAATATGCAGATTTTGAAACGCTTGGGAGCTGAACTGTTCTTTGCAGGACCTGAGGAATGGAGAAGTCAAGAGTTTGCAGACTATGGGCAGTTTGTAACTATTGATGAAATTATTGATCAGGTGGATGTCATGATGTTTCTCCGTGTGCAACATGAACGCCATGATAGTGGAGCTGTCTTTTCCAAAGAAGACTACCATGCCCAACATGGCTTGACTCAAGAACGTTATGATCGCTTGAAAGAAACAGCAATCCTCATGCACCCAGCCCCAGTCAACCGTGATGTAGAAATCGCAGACCACTTGGTTGAAGCACCAAAATCACGGATTGTCCAACAAATGACCAATGGTGTCTTTGTTCGAATGGCAATCTTAGAATCCGTACTGGCGAGTAGAAACGCCAACTAAAACACAAGACGTTAAAAGACGCCAGTGAGCGTCCACGAGAGGTGAAAATATGACAAAAAGACTTCTAGTATTAGAAGATGGCACAGTTTTTGAAGGCAAGGCCTTCGGAGCAGATATTGATGTAACAGGCGAAATCGTCTTTAATACAGGTATGACCGGCTACCAAGAATCCATTACAGACCAGTCTTATAATGGACAAATCTTGACCTTTACTTATCCTTTGGTGGGAAATTATGGAATTAATCGTGATGATTACGAATCCATCATTCCAACTTGTAAAGGAGTCGTTGTTTTTGAAGAAGCGCGTAGAGCAAGTAACTGGCGTAATCAAATGACCTTGGATGAATTTTTGAAAGCCAAGAAAATTCCTGGTATTTCAGGAATTGATACGCGTGCCCTCACCAAGATTATCCGTAAGCATGGTACTATGCGTGCAACCTTGACCCATGTTGGGGACAGCATGGATCATGTGACGGACCAGCTCCAAGCGACAGTCTTGCCGACAGACAATATCAAGCAGGTTTCTACTAAAACTTCCTATCCAGCTCCAGGAGTTGGTTTGAGTGTTGTCTTGGTGGACTTTGGTCTCAAGCATTCAATTTTACGTGAACTTTCTAAACGCAACTGTAATGTGACGGTTGTTCCGTATTCGACAACGGCTGAAGAAATTCTCCATCTCAATCCTGACGGAGTGATGTTGTCAAACGGTCCAGGTAACCCAGAAGATGTTCCACAGGCACTGGATATGATTCGTGGTGTGCAAGGAAAAATTCCAATCTTTGGTATCTGTATGGGGCACCAACTCTTTGCAATGGCAAATGGTGCTAAGACCTACAAGATGAAGTTTGGTCACCGTGGATTTAACCATGCGGTACGTGAAATTGCTACAGGACGTGTGGATTTTACAAGTCAAAACCATGGTTATGCAGTTAGCCGTGAGGATTTGCCAGAGCATTTGATCATTACCCACGAAGAAATCAATGACAAGTCAGTTGAAGGTGTGCGTCACAGATACCAACCTGCTTTCTCTGTTCAATACCATCCAGACGCAGCCCCTGGTCCACACGACGCTAGCTACCTATTTGATGAGTTTATCGAGATGATGGAAGCTTTTAAACAATCAAACTAAGAACGAGTAAAAGCTCGTCGGAGAATTTATTTAATGGCAACCTGAGAGTTGCCGAATAGAAAGGAGAAGATACATTGTTCGCGGAAGTGAACACGCCCTAAGAACTGTGTGAAAAAGATAAACATCGTCTTGACGCTGAAGGCGTCTGCACCGAGTTTCCTATTTTCGCTGTGTTCTTTACGGGCTTTGTATCATAAACTATGCCTAAACGTACTGATATTCAAAAAATTATGGTGATTGGTTCTGGTCCGATTATTATTGGTCAAGCTGCTGAGTTTGACTACGCTGGGACCCAGGCTTGCTTGTCTTTGAAAGAGGAAGGTTATGAGGTTGTTTTGGTTAACTCAAATCCTGCAACTATCATGACGGACAAGGAAATTGCTGATAAGGTTTATATTGAACCGATTACACTTGAGTTTGTGACACGAATTCTTCGCAAGGAACGTCCAGATGCCTTGCTACCAACACTCGGTGGTCAGACAGGTCTCAACATGGCCATGGAATTATCTAAAAATGGTATCCTTGATGAGCTTGGTGTTGAACTTCTGGGAACTAAATTATCTGCTATTGACCAAGCGGAGGATCGTGACCTCTTTAAACAATTGATGGAAGAATTGGAACAACCCATTCCAGAATCTGAAATTGTAAACACTGTTGAAGAAGCTGTTGCCTTTGCAGCAACAATTGGCTACCCAGTCATCGTTCGTCCAGCCTTTACACTTGGTGGTACTGGTGGTGGAATGTGTGCTAATGAGGAAGAATTGCGTGAAATCGCTGAAAATGGATTGAAATTGTCACCTGTGACCCAATGTTTGATTGAACGTTCGATTGCAGGTTTCAAGGAAATCGAATACGAAGTTATGCGTGACTCAGCTGACAATGCTTTGGTTGTTTGTAACATGGAAAACTTTGACCCAGTTGGGATTCATACAGGAGATTCCATTGTATTTGCCCCTGCTCAAACCATGTCAGACTATGAAAACCAAATGCTTCGTGACGCTAGCTTGAGCATTATTCGTGCCCTCAAGATTGAAGGTGGATGTAACGTTCAGTTGGCCCTTGACCCACACAGCTTCAAGTACTATGTCATTGAAGTAAACCCTCGTGTATCGCGTTCTTCAGCCCTTGCTTCAAAGGCGACAGGTTACCCAATTGCCAAATTGGCTGCTAAGATTGCCGTAGGTTTGACCTTAGATGAGGTGATCAACCCAGTTACAGGTTCAACCTATGCCATGTTTGAGCCAGCCCTTGACTATGTGGTTGCCAAGATTCCGCGTTTCCCATTTGACAAGTTTGAAAAGGGTGAGCGCCGTCTTGGTACCCAGATGAAGGCGACTGGGGAAGTAATGGCGATTGGTCGTAACATCGAGGAATCTCTCCTTAAAGCTTGTCGCTCCCTTGAAATTGGTGTGCACCACAATGAAATGCCTGAACTTGCAGCGGTTTCGGATGATGCCTTGATTGAAAAAGTTGTCAAAGCCCAGGATGACCGTCTCTTCTATGTGTCAGAAGCTATTCGCCGTGGTTACACACCAGAAGAAATTGCTGAATTGACTAAGATTGATATCTTCTATCTGGATAAACTCTTGCATATCTTTGAAATTGAGCAAGAATTAGGTGCCCATCCACAAGATCTAGAAGTCTTGAAAACAGCAAAACTAAATGGTTTCTCAGACCGTAAGATTGCTGAACTATGGGAAACGACAGCTGACCAAGTTCGCCAGCTTCGTTTGGAAAGCAAGATTGTTCCAGTTTATAAGATGGTAGATACTTGTGCGGCAGAATTTGACTCTGAAACACCATACTTCTATTCAACCTATGGTTGGGAAAACGAGTCTATCAAGTCTGATAAGGAATCTGTACTTGTCCTAGGTTCTGGTCCAATCCGTATCGGTCAAGGGGTCGAGTTTGACTATGCAACGGTTCACTCTGTTAAGGCTATCCAAGCTGCTGGCTACGAAGCTATCATCATGAACTCAAATCCAGAGACCGTATCTACAGACTTCTCGGTATCTGATAAACTCTACTTTGAACCATTGACTTTTGAAGATGTGATGAACGTCATCGACTTGGAGCAACCAAAGGGTGTTATCGTTCAGTTCGGTGGTCAAACAGCCATCAACCTTGCGGAGCCATTGGCGAAAGCAGGTGTGACCATCCTTGGGACACAGGTTGCTGACCTAGACCGAGCTGAGGACCGTGACCTCTTTGAGCAAGCTCTTAAAGATTTGGATATTCCACAGCCACCAGGACAAACGGCTACCAATGAAGAAGAAGCAGTTCTTGCAGCTCGAAAGATTGGCTTCCCAGTTCTTGTCCGTCCATCTTATGTACTTGGTGGACGTGCTATGGAAATCGTTGAAAACGAAGAAGACCTTCGTTCTTACATGCGCACAGCGGTTAAGGCTAGTCCTGACCATCCAGTCCTTGTAGACTCTTATATCGTTGGACAAGAGTGTGAAGTTGATGCCATTTCAGACGGAGAAAATGTCCTTATCCCTGGTATCATGGAGCATATCGAACGTGCTGGTGTCCACTCAGGTGACTCAATGGCCGTTTACCCACCACAAACCTTGTCGCAAAAGGTTCAGGAAACTATAGCAGACTATACGAAACGTCTAGCAATCGGCCTTAATTGCCTTGGAATGATGAACATCCAGTTTGTTATCAAGGATGAAAAAGTCTACGTTATTGAGGTCAATCCACGTGCCAGCCGTACGGTTCCATTCCTTTCTAAAGTGACCAATATCCCTATGGCTCAAGTAGCAACCAAGCTCATTCTTGGTCAAAAACTTGAAGAACTTGGCTACCAAGATGGACTTTACCCTGAAAGTACCCGCGTTCATATCAAGGCACCTGTCTTCTCCTTTACCAAACTAGCTAAGGTAGACAGCTTACTTGGTCCTGAAATGAAGTCAACAGGGGAAGTTATGGGTTCTGATACGACTTTGGAAAAAGCTCTCTATAAGGCCTTTGAAGCTTCTTACTTACACTTGCCAACTTTTGGTAACGTTGTATTTACCATCGCTGATGATGCCAAAGAAGAAGCCTTGGACTTGGCTTGTCGTTTCCAAAATATTGGCTATGGAATCCTCGCGACAGAAGGGACAGCAGCCTTCTTTGCCAGTCATGGATTGCAAGCCCAACCTGTTGGTAAGATTGGTGATGACGATAAGGATATTCCAAGTTTTGTTCGCAAAGGAAGAATTCAAGCTATCATTAATACAGTTGGAACAAAACGAACTGCTGACGAAGATGGAGAGCAAATTCGCCGTTCAGCTATTGAACACGGAGTGCCCCTCTTCACAGCCCTAGATACAGCTAACGCCATGCTCAAAGTATTGGAAAGCCGTAGTTTTGTCACAGAAGCGATTTAAATAGAAAAAAGAGAAGGTATAACGATCTTCTCTTTTTTGTTATATTTTTTCTTGTAAACTACTGCTTAATCAGCTTTTGCGATAAGCTTTAATACTGTGGCTATACCACTCTTGCATTTCTTTTGATGGTGGTGTCATATAATCCCCATACATCTGGGTTAAAAATTGATCATATTTTTTAGGGACGGGCAGCATACGGCCTTCAAACTCAGTTAAGATGAGTTCTTTAAAGGTATCAACTGGGAAGACTTCTTTCATACCTTCCTTACCAATCCCAATTCCTCCTTCATATTGAGGAGTGTTGGTTGCAGCATTTTTGACTAGCTGATCAATTTTCTTGTAAAAGTAACGGGGATTGACCACTCGGAGGGCGTACCAGCTACATAATCTTAGAAAATCTTTTAATTTGCTATCACCGTGAACTGCGCGTGATTTTTTGATATAAGCTAGTTGACGAAGGGCTACATACTTATAACTCTTGTCTACAATGCTCAAGTCTGTAAAGCGATCAATTGGGAAGACATCGATAAAGAGACTGGTGTCATGACGCTTGTACTTAACATGGTCTTCGATAACAGTAGAAGTATCCAAAATCGATGCGAAATTATGGAAGTACCAAGAAGAAGTGTCGTAGGAAAGAACCTTGTAGCGAGGGTGATTTTCTTCTTCAATAATCTTCAGTAAACGCTCATAATCCTCACGATAAAGGGAAATATCAATATCATCGTCCCAGGGAATCATACCTTTGTGGCGGATAGCTCCAAGCATGGTTCCATAACTTAGAAAATAAGGAATATCATGTTTCTTACAAGTCTCATCAATATAGTCTAGCAGGGCTAGTTGAATTTCTTTAATTTCTTCTTTTTCTAAATATTGCATCCTAATCCTCCAATTTATAAGCGTGAAATTCATGACTGTAGAAGCGTTTTTCTTCTGGTGGTAGGGTCATATAATCTCCATAAAATTGTGTCAAAATAGTTTCAAATTTTTCAGGTGCTGGAAGGCTTAAATTTTCAAAGGGAAGATTGATTGTTTTATCGAAGGTACCACTTGGGAAGACTTCCTTTTCCTTAAATTTAGAAGGGATAAAAGCCATATACTGCCCATCCTTACGACTATATTTTTGAATTTCTTTCTCGATTTTATGTGCGAAATAACGAGGAGAAACAGGTCGAAGGAGTAACCAGAATGCTGTTCGTATCCAATCTTTTAAAAGGCTATCTTTATAGACAATATTTTTGTGTTTACTGAAAGACAGAAGTTTGAAGCTTTCCAGTTTATAACAAGTATCAATGACCTTAGGATCATCAAAGCGATCCATAGGGAAAATATCGATAAAAACACCTGACTCATATGTTTTTGTATTCCGAGTATCAATAATTTTGGTCGTACTGTCAGTTATTTTGATAAAGTTGTTAAAGTAGTTCTTATCAGTTTCTAAGGAAAGGAGCTTATATTTGCTTTTCTCCTTTTGAAAAATGTTTATAAATCGTTGGTAGTCTTCTCGAGGCATGGACAGATCAATATCGTCGTCCCAAGGAATAAAGCCCTCATGTCGAACCGCCCCAATCAGAGTACCGTAGTTAATAATATAGTTGATATTGTGCTTTTTACAGAGAATATCAATATAATCCAAAATTTCTAATTCAATTTGTTTGGCATCTTCAATGGTTAGTTGTTTCATTCTATACTCCTAAGATTTTTTGAATTTATTTTTTAAGGCTAGGACATGGTTTAAAAATTCATAGAAAATGCTATCTTTTGTGAAGGCAAGTAGACCAATATAAGAGATGGCTGATAGCAAGACAATCAAACCAGTATTAATCAAAAATGGCAAATTAATGACCATATCCACGGGATACAAGAAATTAATCAGGAAATAAATTCCTACAAAGGAAAGTGAAAAGAGCGAGTATCGAACAGTATAGCTAAAGATATGTCCTAAGTGGATGAGTTGTTTTCTATGGATGAAAATGATATAGAAAACAAGTAGAGAGGCCTCTGATAGCATAGTTGTCAGTAAGTAGTATTCAGGAGCCACGATATTGTTGAAAAAGAGGAG
The DNA here is from genome assembly GCF_946188375.1 of Streptococcus mitis. Lineage (GTDB taxonomy): Bacteria > Bacillota > Bacilli > Lactobacillales > Streptococcaceae > Streptococcus > Streptococcus mitis_CX. Next base: position 437,167 of record NZ_CAMHUS010000001.1, on the reverse strand, counting down.
ACTATTTAAGCCCAAATTGAGTAATCCTGCAAAGACTGTATAGACTGTGATTCGTTTTTCATAGCCATTTGTAAAGAGAATTTGGGAACCAAGAATGGTATCTAAGGCCAGGATAATCGTACGAAAAGCGAAGAGAGAGGTTAAGATACCACCTCCGATATATTTTTCACTACCGTAAAGTAGGATGGCATTTGGTCCTAAAACCATGAGTCCAAAACTCAGTGGAATGATAAAGAAGTTAAAGATTCGACTGCCTCTGTTAACAAGTGCGACATAGGCTTCCTTATCGCCTTTTCCTAGATAGTAACTGAGACGAGGCACACTCACTCCGATAGCTCCTGTTACAACACCAGCTATAACGGTCACAATTCGTTGAGCCATGGTATAGTAACTAACGTTGACATCAATCCCTGTTTTAACGAGGAAGAGACGATCCAAAAAAGTGAAGAGCATATTGGCATTTGCAAAGACCAACATGGCTGTCAGAGGGAGAAAGAGTGGTTTAAAATCACTTAGGTGAATCTTAACAAGTTTGATGTCTCTTTTAATCCAAAAATAACTAATCAGGTAGTTAATCAGCGCCGATAAACTCATCACAAGTGTATAAACAACAATATCGTGTTCATTCTTGACAAACAGGAAAATAGAGACCAGCATCAGGATACGGATGAAGGCAGTCTTGTAAAAGAGAAAACTGTAATTTTCCAGAGCTTCATTGACCCATTCGATTGAAAAAATCTGGGCAATGAGTTGAATCCCCATAACAAGGTAGACTTTTTTGACGATTGGATTATCTGTAAAGAAGAGAGGATAGGCTAGGATATAGACAGCGGTGGTCAAAATCGTACAAGCTATGCACAAATAAAAAAGACTAGAGAAGGTTCTATTCAGATCTTTTTTGTTATCCTTGACATTACTGATGGCCCGTAAACCGTAGTTATAGACCCCATAAGTCGCAAAGGGCAAGAAAAATGACAAAATAGTGTCAACTGAGTTGAAGTAACCATAGTCAGTTCGGTCCAAGACACGCGCGACGTAGGTACCAGTTAAGATGGGAAAAATAATATTCAAGACACGAATTCCCATATAAGATAGAGCATTTAATTTTATACTTTTCATTCAATTTACCTCGTTTTTCATTATATCATAAAGTCAGCTAATAAGAAATGAAGGGCAGTAATACTCTTCGAAAATCTCTTCAAACCACGTCAGCGTCGCCTTACCGTACTCAAGTACAGCTTACGGCTAGCTTCCTAGTTTGCTTTTTGATTTTCATTGAGTATAAGTCAAACAATCACTTTGAAGTTTCAAAGTTTGATTTTAAGCTTTCTTTAAGAAAACTATATTATTCTGAAGAACTCTAAAATTTCACAGCCATTTATAAGTAATGACTACAGAATTCCTAGTCACTACTAGAAATGGACTAGTTTCTATGAATAATAGAACTCCTTAATCCTTCTATTCTAGAACGGGAGGGCCGGTATTTCTTTCATGATAGGACTAGATTGTGGTATAATAGAGAGAATAAGTTTTTTTAGTAAGACAAAGGAGAAAATAGATGATTTATGCAGGAATTCTTGCTGGTGGAACTGGCACACGCATGGGAATCAGTAACTTGCCAAAACAATTTTTAGAGCTAGGTGATCGACCTATTTTGATTCATACAATTGAAAAATTTGTCTTGGAACCAAGTATTGAAAAAATTGTAGTTGGTGTTCATGGAGACTGGGTTTCTCATGCAGAAGATCTTGTAGATAAATATCTTCCTCTTCATAAGGAACGCATCATCATTACAAAGGGTGGTGCTGACCGCAATACAAGTATTGAGAAAATCATTGAAGCCATTGATGCTTATCGTCCGCTTACTCCAGAGGATATCGTTGTTACCCACGATTCTGTTCGTCCATTTATTACACTTCGCATGATTCAAGACAATATCCAACTTGCCCAAAATCATGACGCAGTGGACACAGTGGTAGAAGCGGTTGATACTATCGTTGAAAGTACCAATGGTCAATTCATTACAGATATTCCAAATCGTGCTCACCTTTATCAAGGACAAACACCTCAAACATTCCGTTGCAAGGACTTCATGGACCTTTATGGCTCTCTTTCTGCTGAAGAGAAGGAAATCTTGACAGATGCATGTAAAATCTTTGTGATCAAAGGAAAAGATGTGGCCTTAGCCAAAGGTGAATACTCAAATCTGAAGATTACAACCGTAACAGATTTGAAGATTGCAAAAAGTATGATTGAGAAAGACTAGTAAAATGATTAATCAAATTTATCAACTAACTAAGCCTAAGTTTATCAATGTCAAATACCAGGAAGAGGCTATTGATCAAGAGAATCATATCCTCATCCGCCCCAATTACATGGCTGTCTGTCATGCGGATCAGCGTTACTATCAAGGAAAACGTGACCCAAAGATTTTGAATAAAAAGCTTCCAATGGCAATGATTCACGAGTCATGTGGAACCGTTATTTCTGACCCGACGGGAACCTATGAGGTTGGGCAAAAAGTTGTCATGATTCCAAATCAGCCTCCTATGCAGAGTGATGAAGAATTCTATGAAAACTACATGACAGGGACTCATTTCTTGTCTAGTGGATTTGATGGCTTTATGAGAGAGTTTGTTTCTCTCCCTAAAGATCGTGTGGTGGCTTATGATGCTATTGAAGACACGGTTGCAGCCATTACAGAGTTTGTTAGTGTCGGCATGCATGCTATGAATCGTCTATTGACTCTTGCTCATAGCAAGCGGGACCGAATCGCCGTTATCGGAGATGGAAGTTTAGCTTTTGTGGTTGCCAATATTATCAACTATACTTTGCCAGAAGCAGAGATTGTGGTTATTGGTCGTCATTGGGAAAAGTTGGAACTCTTCTCTTTTGCCAAAGAATGCTATATCACTGATAATATTCCTGAAGATTTGGCCTTTGACCATGCTTTTGAGTGTTGTGGTGGTGATGGTACTGGACCAGCCATTAATGACTTGATTCGCTATATTCGTCCTCAGGGAACGATTCTCATGATGGGTGTTAGCGAGTATAAAGTCAATCTCAATACACGCGATGCCTTAGAAAAAGGCTTGCTCTTGGTTGGGTCCTCTCGTTCTGGTCGCATTGATTTTGAAAATGCAATCCAAATGATGGAAGTCAAGAAATTTGCCAATCGTCTTAAAAATATCCTTTATCTAGAAGAACCTGTAAGAGAAATTAAAGATATTCACCGTGTCTTTGCAACCGATTTAAACACAGCCTTTAAAACTGTGTTTAAGTGGGAAGTATAAGTGCTGGAGGTTAATTGTGGAGAAAATCATTAAAGAAAAAATTTCTTCCCTACTTAGTCAAGAAGAGGAAGTCCTCAGTGTTGAACAACTGGGGGGAATGACCAATCAAAACTATTTGGTCAAAACAACAAATAAGCAATACATTGTTAAATTCTTTGGTAAAGGGACAGAAAAGTTGATCAATCGTCAAGATGAAAAGTACAATCTTGAACTACTAAAGGATTTAGACTTAGATGTAAAAAATTATCTTTTTGATATTGAAGCTGGTATCAAAGTAAATGAGTATATCGAATCTGCGATTACGCTTGATTCAACGTCAATCAAGACTAAATTTGACAAAATTGCTCCAATATTACAAACCATTCATGCATCTGGTAAGGAATTAAGGGGAGAATTTGCTCCTTTTGAAGAAATCAAAAAATACGAATCCTTAATTGAAGAAAAAATCCCGTATGCTAACTATGAAGCAGTTCGAGAAGAAGTCTTCTCCTTAGAGAAAAGACTGGCTGACTTAGGTGTTGACAGAAAATCTTGTCACATCGATTTGGTGCCTGAAAACTTTATCGAATCACCTCAAGGACGTCTATATCTGATTGACTGGGAATATTCATCAATGAACGATCCAATGTGGGATTTGGCTGCCCTCTTTTTAGAGTCTGAATTCACTCCCCAAGAGGAAGAAGTCTTCTTGTCACATTATGAAAGTGACAAAACACCTGTCTCTCGAGAAAAGATTACTATTTATAAAATTTTACAAGATACTATTTGGAGTTTATGGACTGTCTATAAGGAAGAGCAAGGCGCAGATTTTGGTGACTATGGTGTAAGTCGTTACCAAAGAGCTGTTAAAGGTTTGTCACATTATGGAGGTTCAGATGAAAAATAAAAATGGAGTTTCTTTTGGTCTACTCTCAGGTATTTTCTGGGGGTTAGGTTTAACGATCAGTGCTTATATCTTTTCGATTTTTACAGATTTATCACCCTTTGTGGTAGCTGCTGCTCACGATTTCTTGAGTATCTTTATCTTACTAGCTTTTCTCTTGGTAAAAGAAGGAAAAGTTCGTCTCTCAATTTTCTTAAATATTCGCAATGTTAGTGTTATCATCGGAGCCTTATTAGCAGGCCCTATCGGTATGCAGGCCAATCTTTATGCAGTTAAGTATATTGGAAGTTCCTTAGCTTCATCGGTATCTGCTATCTACCCTGCAGTTTCAGTTTTATTGGCTTTCTTCTTTTTGAAGCACAAGATTTCAAAAAATACTGTGTTTGGGATTGTCTTGATTATTGCAGGGATTATTGCCCAGACCTATAAGGTTGAACAGGTCAATTCCTTCTATATTGGGATTCTCTGTGCTTTGGTTTGTGCTATTGCATGGGGAAGCGAAAGTGTTCTTAGCTCTTTTGCCATGGAAAGTGAATTGAGTGAAATCGAAGCACTCTTAATCCGCCAAGTGACTTCATTCTTGTCCTATCTTGTGATTGTGCTCTTCTCTCATCAGTCATTTGCAGAAGTAGCCAATGGGCAATTGCTAGGTCTTATGATTGTCTTTGCAGCTTTTGATATGATTTCCTACTTGGCTTATTATATCGCTATCAATCGCTTGCAACCAGCCAAGGCTACAGGCTTGAACGTGAGCTATGTAGTATGGACAGTCTTGTTTGCAGTTGTTTTCTTGGGTGCACCGCTAGATATGCTGACCATTATTACGTCACTTGTCGTCATTGCTGGAGTTTATATTATTATTAAAGAATAAAGGAGATTCGTGTGAAAGCCATCATCTTAGCAGCGGGCTTGGGAACTCGCTTGCGTCCTATGACTGAAAATACCCCTAAAGCCTTGGTTCAGGTTAATCAAAAACCTTTGATTGAATACCAAATTGAGTTTCTAAAAGAAAAAGGTATCCATGATATCATCATCATTGTTGGTTACCTTAAGGAACAATTTGATTACTTAAAAGAAAAATATGGTGTTCGCCTCGTTTTCAATGATAAATACGCTGACTACAATAACTTTTACTCTCTCTATCTTGTAAAAGAAGAATTAGCTAACAGTTACGTTATCGATGCCGATAATTATCTCTTTAAAAATATGTTCCGTAATGATTTGACTCGTTCGACTTATTTTAGTGTCTATCGTGAAGATTGTACCAACGAATGGTTCTTGGTTTATGGAGATGACTACAAGGTTCAAGACATTATTGTTGATAGCAAAGCTGGTCGTATCCTGAGTGGTGTATCCTTCTGGGATGCTCCAACTGCAGAAAAGATTGTCAGCTTTATCGACAAGGCTTATGCAAGTGGTGAATTTGTTGACCTCTATTGGGATAATATGGTTAAGGATAATATCAAAGAACTAGATGTCTATGTTGAAGAATTAGAAGGCAACAGCATCTATGAGATCGATAGTGTCCAAGACTATCATAAATTAGAAGAAATTCTTAAAAACGAAAATTAAAGATTTCAACATCTGGCTAAAATAGTCGGATGTTTTTTTGATTTTTTACGAATAAATAGATGAGTAGAAAAAGAAATGGAGATATTTATGAAAATCACAAACTATGAAATCTATAAGTTAAAAAAATCAGGTTTGACCAATCAACAGATTTTGACAGTCCTAGAATACGCTGAAAATATTGATCAGGAGCTTTTGTTAGGTGATATTGCAGATATATCAGGTTGCAGAAATCCAGCTGTTTTTATGGAACGTTATTTTCAGATAGACGATGCTCATTTGGAGAAGGAGTTTAAAAAATTTCCTTCTTTCTCTATTTTAGACGACTGTTACCCTTGGGATTTAAGTGAAATATACGATGCGCCTGTACTTTTATTTTACAAGGGAAATCTTGACCTCTTAAAATTTCCTAAGGTAGCGGTTGTGGGTAGTCGTGCTTGTAGTAAACAGGGCGCTAAGTCAGTTGAAAAAGTCATTCAAGGCTTGGAAAATGAACTGGTTATCGTCAGTGGATTAGCCAAGGGCATTGACACAGCAGCTCATATGGCAGCCCTGCAGAATGGCGGAAAAACCATTGCAGTGATTGGGACAGGTCTGGATGTGTTTTATCCTAAAGCCAATAAGCGTTTGCAAGATTACATCGGCAATGATCATCTGGTTCTAAGTGAATATGGACCTGGCGAACAACCTCTGAAATTTCATTTTCCTGCCCGTAATCGCATTATTGCTGGACTTTGCCGTGGTGTGATTGTAGCAGAGGCTAAGATGCGTTCAGGTAGTCTCATTACCTGTGAGCGAGCAATGGAAGAAGGGCGAGATGTCTTTGCTATTCCTGGTAGCATTTTAGATGGCCAATCAGACGGTTGCCATCATTTGATTCAAGAAGGAGCAAAATTGGTCACCAGTGGGCAGGATGTTCTTGCGGAATTTGAATTTTAAGACAAAATTTTTCTTTCTTAAACAACTTTTCTTCTATATATAGGAGCTAAGTCTTGACAGTTATGGCAAAATGGTTTACACTTTATAAAGTTTATTACTTTGAAAAGGTGTGATACTGTGGCTACGGCAACAAAAAAGAAAAAATCAACAGTTAAAAAAAATTTAGTAATCGTGGAGTCACCTGCTAAGGCCAAGACGATTGAAAAATATCTCGGCAGAAACTATAAGGTTTTAGCCAGTGTCGGGCATATCCGTGATTTGAAGAAATCCAGTATGTCCGTTGATATTGAAAATAATTATGAACCGCAATATATCAATATCCGAGGAAAAGGACCTCTCATCAATGACTTGAAAAAAGAAGCTAAAAAAGCTAATAAAGTCTTTCTGGCGAGTGACCCGGACCGCGAAGGAGAAGCGATTTCTTGGCATTTGGCTCATATTCTCAACTTGGATGAGAATGATGCCAACCGTGTGGTCTTCAACGAAATCACCAAGGATGCGGTAAAAAATGCTTTTAAAGAACCACGCAAGATTGATATGGACTTGGTCGATGCCCAACAGGCTCGTCGTGTTTTGGATCGCTTGGTAGGCTATTCGATTTCGCCTATTTTGTGGAAGAAGGTTAAGAAGGGCTTGTCAGCAGGTCGTGTTCAGTCTATTGCGCTTAAGCTAATCATTGATCGTGAGAATGAAATCAACGCCTTCCAGCCAGAAGAATATTGGACAATTGATGGTGTCTTCAAAAAGGGAACCAAGCAATTTCAGGCTTCCTTCTATGGAGTAGATGGCAAAAAGTTGAAACTGACTAGTAATGATGAGGTCAAGGAAGTCTTGTCTCGTCTGACGAGTAAAGATTTTTCAGTGGATCAGGTAGATAAGAAAGAGCGCAAACGCAATGCTCCTTTACCCTATACCACTTCATCTATGCAGATGGATGCTGCCAATAAAATCAATTTCCGTACTCGAAAAACCATGATGGTTGCCCAACAGCTCTATGAAGGAATTAATATCGGTTCTGGTGTTCAAGGTTTGATTACCTATATGCGTACCGATTCAACTCGTATTAGTCCTGTAGCGCAAAATGAAGCAGCAAGCTTCATTACGGACCGTTTTGGTAGCAAGTATTCTAAGCATGGTAGCAAGGTTAAAAATGCTTCTGGAGCTCAGGATGCCCACGAGGCTATTCGCCCGTCTAGCGTCTTTAATACACCTGAAAGTATTGCTAAGTATTTGGACAAGGATCAGCTCAAGCTTTATACTCTTATCTGGAATCGTTTTGTGGCTAGCCAGATGACAGCTGCTGTTTTTGATACTATGGCTGTTAAATTGTCTCAAAATGGGGTTCAATTTGCTGCCAATGGTAGTCAAGTTAAGTTTGATGGTTATCTTGCCATTTATAATGATTCTGATAAGAATAAAATGTTACCAGATATGGCTGTTGGAGATGTGGTGAAACAGGTCAATAGCAAACCAGAGCAACATTTCACACAACCGCCTGCTCGCTATTCTGAAGCGACCTTGATCAAGACCTTGGAGGAAAATGGGGTTGGACGTCCATCAACCTATGCACCAACCATTGAAACCATTCAGAAACGTTACTATGTTCGCCTTGCAGCCAAACGTTTTGAACCGACAGAGTTGGGAGAAATTGTCAATAAACTCATTGTTGAATATTTCCCAGATATCGTAAACGTGACCTTTACAGCTGAAATGGAAGGCAAACTAGATGATGTCGAAGTTGGAAAAGAGCAGTGGCAACGTGTTATTGATGCCTTTTACAAACCATTCTCTAAAGAAGTGGCCAAGGCTGAAGAAGAAATGGAAAAAATCCAAATCAAGGATGAACCAGCTGGATTTGACTGTGAAGTCTGTGGCAGTCCAATGGTCATTAAACTTGGTCGTTTTGGTAAGTTCTACGCTTGTAGCAATTTCCCAGATTGTCGTCATACCCAAGCAATCGTGAAAGAAATCGGTGTTGAGTGTCCAAGTTGTCATCAGGGACAAATCATTGAACGTAAAACCAAGCGTAACCGCCTCTTCTATGGTTGCAATCGCTATCCAGACTGTGAATTTACTTCTTGGGACAAGCCTGTTGGTCGTGACTGTCCAAAATGTGGCAACTTCCTCATGGAGAAAAAAGTTCGTGGTGGTGGCAAGCAGGTTGTTTGTAGCAATGGCGACTATGAAGAAGAAAAGATTAAATAAGTGGAGAGTCCTGAAAGTGTATTTCAGGCTCTTTTGATTAGAATTTGACAAAATTCATCATTGTATGCGAAACTAGAAGAAGATTATTTTAACTAGGAGAAGTTATGCGTATTATTTATCTTATTATTGGTTTTTTATCACTAGCTTTGGCTATTGTTGGAGTTGTCTTGCCCTTGTTGCCCACAACACCTTTCCTTTTGCTGTCTATCGCTTGTTTCTCTAGAAGTTCCAAGCGCTTCGAAGATTGGTTGTATCATACCAAGCTTTACCAAGCATATGTAGCTGATTTTCGCGAGACTAAGTCTATTACGCGTGAACGTAAGAAAAAAATCATTGTTTCTATCTACATCTTGATGGGAATTTCCATTTATTTTGCACCTCTTTTACCAGTCAAAATCGGTCTGGGAGCTTTGACCATCTTTATCACTTATTATCTCTTCAAGGTCATTCCAGACAAAGAATAAAAAAATAGTAGCAATTTTCCTTGATATAAATGAAAGCATATTCACAACAATATGATATAATAAATTCAAAGTAATCTTCAAGGAGAATCAAATGATTTACGAATTTTGTGCTGAAAATGTGACCTTGCTTGAAAAAGCGATGCAGGCTGGAGCTCGAAGGATTGAACTTTGTGACAATCTAGCAGTTGGTGGGACAACACCCAGCTACGGAGTGACCAAGGCAGCAGTTGAATTGGCAACCAACTACGATACGACCATCATGACCATGATTCGTCCCCGTGGTGGCGACTTTGTCTATAATGACCTAGAAATTGCTATCATGCTAGAAGATATTCGGTTGACTGCTCAGGCTGGAAGTCAAGGGGTTGTATTTGGGGGGTTAACTGCTGATAAGAAGTTGGATAAGCCTAATCTTGAGAAGTTGATAGCTGCGTCAAAAGGAATGGAAATTGTCTTCCACATGGCCTTTGATGAATTGAGCGATGAAGATCAATTGGAAGCTATTGACTGGCTCAGCCAAGCTGGAGTCACTCGAATCCTGACTCGCGCTGGTGTATCTGGTGACTCTCTAGACAAACGTTTTGCTCACTATCACAGAATTTTGGAGCACGCTAAAGATAAAATTGAAATTCTACCAGGTGGGGGGATTGACCTTGACAACCGTCAAACCTTTATTGACCAGCTGGGCGTGACACAATTGCATGGAACCAAGGTTGTCTTTTAAAAAATAGAAAGGAACTGCTAGCTTTTGGTAGCAGTTTTCACTTATGTTTGAAATTTTTAAATCCTATCAGTTTAATCAAGAAAAGGCTCGTGCCTATGGTTTTGTAAAAAATGGGGAAGTCTGGACCTATGGTTGCCAGATTTTGCAAGGTGACTTTGTCATGACAGTCTCCATCACTGCTGATAATGTGAGTTTTCAAGTCTTTGACCAGGAGACTGGTGACCTCTATCCTCAAGTTCATATGCAAAGTATGACAGGAAGTTTTGTTACAAGTGTCCGTGAGGCTTGTCTGGAGATTCTTCACCAGATTCGGAAGGCTTGTTTTGAGGTACAGGATTTTATCTGTCCTCAGACTAAACGAATCATGATTCAAGTTCAGGAAAAGTATGGTAATCAGTTGGAGTATTTGTGGGAGAAATCACCTGATACGGCAGTGTTAAGACATGAAGGCAATAAAAAGTGGTATGCCGTCTTGATGAAAATCTCTTGGGATAAGCTGGAAAAGGGCAGAGAGGGACAAATGGAAGCAGTCAACCTCAAACATGACCAAGTAGCTGACTTACTTTCAAAAAAGGGCATTTATCCAGCTTTTCATATGAATAAACGCTACTGGATTAGTGTGACGCTTGATGATACTTTATCAGATGAAGAAGTACTGGAATTGATAGAAAAAAGTTGGAACTTGACTACTAAAAAATGAAACATTTCAAGGATTTTCAATTAGCAAAATATTCTCTACTGAAGAAATTTTCAGAAAATATTGGATTTTTTCTTGACAAGTACTTTTGCCTATGCTAAAATACTAAACAAGATATCAAACGAAGGAGAAAGTCAAACATGAAAACAGCTAAGTTTAATCAATTCGCTTTGTTGTTGAGGTACTCGGGCTAGTGCAAAAAGCATTAGTCCTGTTTGGCTTACCAAGCGGGAGTGAATCAACATCTCGCTTGGGTCTCTAAGCGAGATGTTTTTTTAAAACCACATTTGGAAAAGGGGAAATCTTATGAGAACAGTTGAATTTCTAGATACCAGCCTTCGGGATGGAGAACAGACACCTGGTGTTAATTTTTCAATTAAGGAAAAAATTGCCATTGCAAGACAGCTGGAGAAATTGGGTATTTCAGCCATCGAAGCTGGTTTTCCGGCGGCTAGCCCAGACTCATTTACGGCAGTTCAGGAGATTGCTAAAGTATTGAAGAAAACAGCGGTAACTGGTCTGGCTCGCTCTGTCAAGTCTGATATTGATGCTTGTTACGAGGCTCTCAAGGACGCCAAGTATCCACAGGTTCACGTCTTTATCGCTACCAGTCCGATTCACCGAAAGTATAAGCTCAATAAGAGCAAGGAAGAGATTTTGGAAGCAATCAGTGAGCATGTCTCTTATGCACGTTCCAAGTTTGAAGTGGTCGAATTCTCTCCTGAAGATGCGACCAGAACAGAGTTGGATTTCCTCTTGCAAGTTGTTCAAACAGCGGTTGATGCAGGGGCGTCTTATATCAATATCCCTGATACGGTAGGATTTACCACACCAGAGGAATACGGAGCTATCTTCAAACACTTGATTGAGAATGTCAAGACGGATCGTCAGATTATCTATTCACCACACTGTCATGATGACCTCGGAATGGCAGTGGCAAATAGCCTTGCTGCTGTCAAGAATGGGGCAGGACGAGTCGAAGGAACCATCAATGGTATCGGGGAGCGAGCTGGTAATGCTGCTTTGGAAGAAATTGCAGTGGCCCTCAATATTCGCCAAGATTACTACCAAGCAGAAACTAGTATTGTTTTAAATGAAACCATCAATACGTCAGAAATGGTTTCTCGCTTCTCAGGTATTCCAGTTCCTAAAAACAAGGCTGTGGTCGGTGGCAATGCCTTTTCTCACGAATCTGGTATTCACCAAGATGGAGTCCTTAAAAATCCTCTTACTTATGAGATTATCACCCCGGAATTGGTTGGTGTTAAGAGTAATAGTCTTCCGCTTGGAAAATTGTCTGGTCGCCATGCCTTCGTTGAGAAGCTGAGAGAATTGGCCCTAGACTTTACAGAAGAGGATATCAAGCCACTCTTTGCTAAGTTCAAGGCTCTGGCAGATAAAAAACAAGAAATTACAGATGCAGATATTCGTGCTCTGGTAGCTGGCACCATGGTTGAAAATCCAGAAGGTTTCCACTTTGATGATTTACAACTTCAAACTCATGCAGATAATGACATTGAAGCGCTTGTTAGCCTGGTCAATATGGATGGTGAGAAGGTCGAATTTAATGCGACAGGACAAGGCTCTGTTGAGGCTATCTTTAACGCTATCGATAAGTTCTTTAATCAATCTGTCCGCTTGGTGTCCTATACCATTGATGCTGTGACAGATGGAATTGATGCCCAAGCTCGGGTTTTGGTCACTGTTGAAAACAGAGATACAGAAACCATCTTTAATGCAGCAGGGCTTGATTTCGATGTACTGAAAGCATCTGCTATTGCCTACATCAATGCCAATACCTTTGTTCAAAAAGAGAATGCTGGTGAGATGGGACGCAGTGTTTCCTATCGTGATATGCCTAGTGTGTAAAGGAGAAAGCTATGACAAAGAAAATAGTAGTTCTGGCAGGGGATGGAATCGGCCCAGAAATCATGGATGCTGGGTTAGAGGTTCTGGAAGCTATAGCTAAAAAAACAGGCTTTGACTATGAAATAGACAGACGACCTTTTGGAGGTGCAGGTATTGATGCTGCAGGGCATCCCTTACCTGATGAAACCCTCAAGGCATGTAGAGAAGCAGATGCCATTCTCCTAGCAGCTATTGGTAGTCCCCAGTATGATAGTGCAACGGTTCGGCCTGAACAAGGCTTGCTAGCTCTCCGTAAGGAACTCAATCTTTACGCTAATATTCGCCCTGTAAAAATCTTTGACAGTCTCAAGCATTTGTCACCACTCAAACCGGAACGAATTGCTGGTGTAGACTTTGTCGTGGTGCGTGAGTTGACAGGTGGGATTTATTTTGGGGATCATATCCTTGAAGAAAGAAAAGCGCGTGATATCAACGACTATAGCTATGAGGAAGTGGAACGGATTATTCGCAAGGCCTTTGAAATCGCAAGAAGTCGCAGAAAAATCGTTACTAGTATCGATAAGCAAAATGTTCTAGCGACCTCAAAACTCTGGAGAAAAGTGGTTGAGGAAGTCGCGCAGGATTTCCCAGATGTGACCTTGGAACACCAGTTAGTGGACTCAGCTGCCATGCTCATGATTACCAATCCTGCCAAGTTTGATGTCATCGTGACGGAGAATCTTTTCGGAGATATTTTATCTGATGAATCAAGCGTCCTATCTGGTACACTTGGGGTCATGCCATCAGCCAGTCATTCTGAAAATGGACCAAGTCTCTATGAGCCCATTCACGGTTCAGCTCCTGATATTGCAGGTCAAGGAATTGCAAATCCTATTTCCATGATTTTATCAGTGGCCATGATGTTGAGAGACAGCTTTGGACGTTATGAGGATGCAGAGCGTATCGAGCATGCTGTTGAGGCAAGTTTGGTAGCTGGTGTTTTAACAAGAGATATAGGTGGACAAGCTTCGACTAAGGAAATGACGGAAGCTATTATTGCAAGGTTATGAAGTTAGACGAAAAAATTACTCTAGTCCTTTTGATTTGGAATGTCATGGTTTTCCTGATTTATGGCATTGACAAATCTAAGGCAAGGAGAAGAGTTTGGCGCATCCCAGAGAAAATCTTACTCATTTTAGCCTTTACTTGTGGTGGTTTTGGTGCCTGTTTGGCAGGAATCATCTTTCACCATAAGACTCGAAAATGGTATTTTAAAACAGTTTGGTTTCTCGGGATGGTGTCCACACTAGTAGCCTTATATTTTATTTGGAGGTAATGGATGGCAGGAAAATCGATTTTTGATAAATTATGGGACCGTCATGTCATCACAGGAGAAGAGGGGCAGCCCCAACTCATGTATGTGGACCAGCACTATATCCACGAAGTGACCAGTCCTCAGGCATTTCAAGGATTACGAGACGCAGGTCGTAGATTGAGACGACCAGACTTGACATTTGGAACCTTTGACCACAATGTCCCGACAGTCAATATCTACGATATTCGAGATGTAATTTCCAAGGCTCAAATTGATAAGCTGGCTGAAAATGTTGAGGAGTTTGGGATTGAACATGCGGCCCACGGTTCTGAAAAGCAGGGGATTGTTCATATGGTTGGTCCAGAAACAGGAAGAACCCAACCAGGGAAATTTATCGTCTGTGGGGATAGTCATACAGCAACTCACGGAGCTTTCGGAGCAATCGCTTTTGGAATTGGGACCAGTGAGGTTGAGCATGTCTTCGCTACCCAGACACTCTGGCAGGTCAAACCCAAGAAAATGCTGGTAGAATTCACTGGTGTTCCTCAAAAAGGAGTTTATTCTAAGGATTTCATTCTAGCCTTGATTGCCAAGTACGGCGTTGCCTGTGGTGTTGGCTATGTGGTGGAATATCGGGGACAAGCGATTGATGCACTGAGCATGGAAGAGCGAATGACTATCTGCAATATGTCCATCGAGTTTGGTTCTAAGATGGGGATTATGAATCCGGACCAAACCACCTATGACTATCTTAAGGGACGAGAATGTGTTCCAGAGGACTTTGAAGAGGCTGTGGCGGATTGGAAAACAATTGTCAGTGATGAGGATGCCGTTTATGACAAGGTTATCCGGATGGATGTCTCAGACTTGGCTCCCATGGTAACCTGGGGAACCAATCCTGCTATGGGCGTTGACTTTGACAGTAGTTTCCCAGAAATTAAGGATATGAATGATGAACGAGCCTACAATTATATGGATTTGGAACCAGGTCAAAAGCCAGCAGATATTGAACTAGGTTATATCTTTATCGGCTCTTGTACAAATGCTCGTCTCAGTGACTTGCAGCTGGCGGCGCGATTTGTCAAAGGGAAGAAAATAGCTCCTAACTTAACGGCTATCGTGGTTCCGGGCTCTCGTCCTGTCAAACGAGCTGCTGAGAAGTTGGGTTTGGATAAGGTTTTCCTAGATGCTGGCTTTGAATGGAGAGACCCAGGTTGTTCTATGTGCCTAGGAATGAATCCAGACAAGGTCCCTGATGGTGTCCACTGCGCCTCAACCAGCAACCGCAACTTTGAAGACAGACAAGGATTTGGTGCTAAGACTCATCTCTGCAGTCCAGCTATGGCAGCTGCGGCAGCTATCGCAGGGCGTTTCGTAGATGTTCGGCAAATGCCAGAAGCCCAGTAAGGAGAGGATATGGAGAAATTTACAGTTTATACGGGAACGACCGTTCCTCTCATGAATGATAATATCGACACCGACCAAATCCTACCCAAGCAGTTTCTCAAGTTGATCGATAAGAAAGGCTTTGGTAAGTACCTCATGTATGCTTGGCGTTATCTGGACGACAAGTATACTGAGGATCCTGACTTTGTCTTTAATCAGCCTGAATATCGTAAAGCCAGTATTCTTATCTCAGGGGATAACTTTGGGGCAGGTTCTTCGAGGGAGCACGCCGCTTGGGCTCTAGCGGACTATGGTTTTAAGGTTGTGATTGCAGGATCTTTTGGGGATATTCATTACAATAATGAACTCAATAATGGCATGTTGCCTATTGTTCAGCCCAGAGAGGTTAGAGAGAAACTAGCCCAGCTTAAACCAAGTGACCAGGTAACTGTGGACTTGGAACAACAAAAAATCATCTCACCAGTTGGAGAATTCACTTTTGAAATCGATAGCGAATGGAAACACAAACTCTTAAATGGTTTGGATGATATCGGTATTACTTTGCAGTATGAAGATTTGATTGCTGCTTATGAAAAACAACGACCAGCCTACTGGCAGGATTAGAAGAAAAATAGAAAAGGAAATAGAATTATGACAAAACACATTCAATGGAACGGAACACTTTCACAAGAAGGCTATGATATTTTAAAAGGTGAGGGCGGTTGTATCGTTTGCCCTACCAAGGTTGGTTACATCATCATGACTAGCGATAAGGCAGGACTTGAGCGTAAGTTCGCAGCCAAAGAACGCAATCGTAACAAACCAGGTGTTGTCCTATGTGGTAGCATGGATGAGCTTCGCGCTTTAGCACAACTCAACCCAGAAATTGAAGCCTTTTACCAAAAACATTGGGATGAAGATATTCTTCTTGGTTGTATCCTTCCTTGGAAACCAGAAGCCTTTGAAAAACTCAAAGCATACGGGGATGGCCGTGAAGAACTTATGACTGATGTTCGTGGTACTAGCTGTTTCGTTATCAAGTTTGGGAAAGCTGGTGAACAATTGGCTGCCAAACTTTGGGAAGAAGGCAAGATGGTTTATGCTTCATCAGCAAACCCATCTGGAAAAGGAAACCGTGGTAAGGTAGAAGGTATCGGAGAACGTATCGAAGGAGCTGTAGACCTTGTCATCGAAGCAGATGACTATGTAGCATCAATCCAACCTGACAAAACGATTGAAACTCGCTACGAGCAAGGTGTGATGGTGTCAATGGTTGATAAGGACGGAAAACTCATCCCAGAACAAGGAGGAGCACGTTCAACTTCACCAGCTCCAGTTGTTATCCGCAAAGGGCTTGATATTGATAAGATTATGATGCACCTGTCAGATACCTTTAACTCATGGGACTACCGTCAGGGTGAGTATTATTAGGATAGAAAAGAAGTGGGGAGAAAATAATCTCTCCTTTTCTTTTGTTGTTTATACAATAAAATCCGAACAATATATTTTAATTTATAACATTATTTGACAAAAACTGTACTTTAGTTTATAATAAATTAAGGAAACGTCGGAAAAGACGTAGTGGTGCGAGAGCATAGGTAGGTCATTATAAAAGAAACGAGACATCGATATGTTAAATGAATTTCCAATTTTTGATTACGAAGATATCCAATTGATTCCGAATAAATGTGTGATTAAAAGCCGTGCAGAAGCGGATACAAGTGTTACTCTAGGAAATCACATCTTTAAACTACCAGTTGTACCAGCTAATATGCAGACGATTTTGGATGAAAATGTAGCAGAGCAACTAGCTAAAGGTGGTTACTTCTACATTATGCATCGTTTTGATGAGGAAGGACGCATTCCTTTTATTAAGCGTATGCATGAGCAAGGCCTCATTGCTTCTATCTCTGTTGGTGTTAAGGACTACGAGTATGATTTCGTTAGTCAACTCAAGGCTGATGCTCCGGAATATATCACGATTGACATTGCCCATGGTCATGCGGATAGCGTGATTTCTATGATTCAACACATCAAGAAAGAATTGCCAGATACCTTTGTCATTGCTGGAAATGTGGGAACACCAGAAGCTGTGCGTGAATTGGAAAATGCTGGTGCGGATGCTACTAAGGTCGGAATTGGACCTGGTAAGGTTTGTATCACCAAGGTTAAGACTGGTTTTGGTACAGGTGGTTGGCAGTTGGCTGCTCTACGCTGGTGTGCCAAGGCTGCACGTAAACCGATTATCGCTGATGGAGGAATTCGTACTCATGGTGATATTGCCAAGTCTATCCGTTTCGGTGCCAGCATGGTCATGATTGGATCCCTCTTTGCAGGACATATCGAAAGCCCAGGAAAAACGATCGAGGTTGATGGTGAACACTTCAAAGAATATTATGGTTCAGCCTCTCAATACCAAAAAGGAGCCTATAAAAACGTCGAAGGAAAACGCATCTTGCTTCCTGCCAAAGGTCATTTACAAGACACTTTAACTGAGATGGAACAAGACCTTCAAAGTGCTATTTCTTATGCAGGTGGACGTCAGGTTGCTGACCTTAAACACGTTGATTATGTTATCGTGAAAAACTCTATCTGGAATGGGGATGCTTCCCACTAAGACGGGCTATTCTCACCAGAAAAAAACTTGTTATTAGAGCAAATTTCTGTTATAATAAAACAAGTTTCCACCCTTAGTGTAATGGATATCACGTAAGATTCCGGTTCTTGAGATGGGGGTTCGATTCCCTCAGGGTGGATGTAAACATCCTAAAAAAGCCTCTAATAGGGCTTTTTTCTTTACACTGCTCTAAATTTGTCCCTAAAACTGAATGAAAATCAAAGAGTAAACTAGGAAGCTAGCCGTAGACTGTACTTGAGTACGGCAATGCGAAGCTGATGTGGTTTGAAGAAGTATAAAACTGAAAATCTTATTTTAAAGAATGCCTAAATCCTCTCCAGTCCCGTTTTAAAGTGACTCAAGGGGCTTTTTTTGATATAATAAAAAGGACTGTTATCAGTTAGAAAGAGGTTGGTATGAAAGAATTACAAACTGTACTAAAGAACCATTTTGCAATCGAATTTGCAGACAGAAATTTATTGGAAACTGCCTTTACTCATACGAGTTATGCCAATGAGCACCGCCTCTTAAAAATTTCACACAATGAACGCTTGGAATTTTTAGGAGACGCTGTTCTACAGTTATTGATTTCAGAATATCTGTATAAAAAATACCCTAAAAAACCAGAGGGCGATTTGTCCAAACTCCGTGCTATGATTGTCCGTGAGGAGAGTTTGGCTGGTTTTGCGCGTGATTGCCAGTTTGATCAGTTTATCAAGCTAGGAAAAGGGGAAGAAAAATCTGGTGGGCGCAATCGTGACACCATTCTTGGTGATGCTTTCGAAGCCTTTCTCGGTGCCCTCCTTTTAGATAAGGATGTGGCTAAGGTCAAGGAATTTATTTATCAGGTTATGATTCCTAAGGTTGAAGCAGGCGAGTTTGAGATGATTACAGACTACAAAACCCATCTCCAAGAGTTACTTCAGGTCAACGGGGATGTGGCTATTCGTTATCAGGTGATTTCTGAAACAGGGCCTGCCCACGATAAGGTCTTTGATGTAGAAGTTCTGGTTGAAGGCAAGAGCATTGGTCAAGGTCAAGGTCGTTCTAAGAAATTAGCAGAGCAGGAAGCTGCCAAAAATGCCGTTGAGAAAGGGCTGGATTCATGTATTTAAAGGAAATCGAAATTCAGGGATTCAAGTCTTTTGCTGATAAGACTAAGGTCATCTTTGACCAAGGTGTGACGGCAGTTGTTGGACCCAATGGATCTGGAAAGTCTAATATTACAGAAAGTCTGCGTTGGGCTTTGGGGGAGTCAAGTGTCAAGAGTCTCCGTGGGGGCAAGATGCCGGATGTCATCTTTGCCGGAACTGAAAGTCGCAAACCGCTCAATTATGCTTCTGTAGTTGTGACTCTGGATAATAATGACAGATTTATCAAGGACGCAGGTCAAGAAATCAGGGTAGAACGCCATATCTATCGTAGTGGAGATAGCGAATACAAGATTGACGGCAAGAAAGTCCGTCTACGTGATATCCATGATCTTTTCTTGGATACAGGTTTGGGACGAGATTCCTTCTCTATTATTTCCCAAGGGAAGGTTGAGGAGATTTTTAATTCCAAGCCTGAAGAACGCAGAGCTATTTTTGAAGAAGCTGCTGGAGTTTTGAAATACAAGACTCGTAGAAAAGAGACAGAGAGTAAACTGCAACAAACTCAGGATAATCTAGACCGTTTAGAGGATATTATCTATGAGTTGGACAATCAAATCAAGCCTCTTGAGAAGCAAGCTGAAAATGCTCGTAAGTTTCTAGACTTGGAAGGTCAACGTAAGGCTATTTACTTGGATGTTTTAGTTGCTCAAATCAAGGAAAATAAGGCTGAACTAGAGTTGACAGAAGAAGAGTTGGCTCAGGTTCAGGAACTATTGACGAGTTATTACCAAAAGCGTGAAAAATTAGAAGAAGAAAATCAAACTCTTAAAAAGCAACGCCAAGATTTACAGGCTGAAATGGCCAAAGATCAGGGCGGTTTGATGGATTTGACCAGTCTGATTAGTGATTTAGAGAGAAAATTAGCCCTATCGAAATTAGAATCTGAGCAAGTAGCCCTGAATCAACAGGAAGCACAAGCTCGTTTGGCTGCTTTGGAGGATAAGAGAAATTTACTCAGCCAAGAAAAATCTGATAAAGAAAGCTCTTTAGCTCTCTTAGAGGAAAATCTAGTCCAAAATAATCAAAAACTCAATCGTTTAGAAGCTGAATTGCTAGCTTTTTCAGATGATCCTGATCAAATGATTGAGCTCTTACGCGAACGCTTTGTAGCTCTTTTACAAGAAGAAGCGGATGTCTCAAACCAACTGACCCGCATCGAGAATGAGTTGGAAAATAGTCGTCAGCTTTCTCAAAAACAAGCAGATCAATTAGAAAAGCTGAAAAAACAGTTGGCTACAGCTAAAGAGAAGGCTAGTCAGCAAAAAGACGAGCTTGAAACTGCTAAGGAGCAGGTTCAGAAATTATTGGCCGACTATCAAGCTATTGACAAGGAGCAAGAGGAGCAGAAAGCTTCCTATCAAACTCAACAAAGTCAACTATTTGACCGTCTGGACAGTCTTAAAAACAAGCAGGCCAGAGCTAAAAGTTTGGAAAATATCCTGAGGAATCATAGTAACTTTTATGCAGGTGTTAAGAGTGTTCTCCAAGAAAAGGCCCGTCTTGGTGGAATAATTGGGGCTGTTAGTGAACACCTGACCTTTGATGTTCATTATCAAACTGCTCTAGAGATTGCGCTTGGAGCCAGCAGTCAGCATATCATCGTGGAAGATGAAAACGCGGCAACCAAGGCTATTGATTTCCTTAAACGAAATAGAGCCGGTCGTGCGACATTCCTTCCGTTGACGACTATCAAGGCGCGTACGATTTCTAGCCAGAATCAAGATGCTATCGCTGCAAGTCCGGGATTTCTGGGCATGGCAGATGAGTTGGTGAAATTCGATGCTAGACTGGAAGCTATTTTCAAAAATTTGCTAGCTACGACGGCTATCTTTGATACTGTAGAACATGCGAGTGCAGCAGCTCGCCAAGTTCGTTATCAGGTTCGTATGGTGACTTTGGACGGCACAGAGTTGCGCACAGGAGGTTCCTATGCGGGTGGTGCCAATCGCCAAAATAACAGTATTTTTATCAAGCCAGAGCTGGAACAATTGCAAAAAGAAATTGCTAAAGAAGAAGCAAGCCTGCGTTTAGAAGAGGCGACTTTGAAGACCTTACAAGACCAGATGGCTAGATTGACCGAATCATTAGAAGCCATCAAATCTCAGGGTGAGCAGGCACGTATTCAGGAGCAAGGCTTATCCCTCGCTTATCAGCAGACCAGTCAGCAAGTTGAAGAGCTAGAAACTCTTTGGAAACTCCAAGAAGAGGAATTAGATCGTCTTTCTGAAGGAGATTGGCAAGCAGATAAGGAAAAATGCCAAGATCGCCTTGCTACAATCGCCAGTAACAAGCAAAATCTGGAAGCTGAGATTGAAGAGATTAAGTCTAACAAAAATGCCATCCAAGAACGCTATCAAAACTTGCAGGAAGAGGTAGCGCAAGCTCGTTTGCTTAAGACAGAACTGCAAGGGCAAAAACGTTATGAAGTGGCTGATATTGAACGTTTAGGCAAGGAATTGGATAATCTGAATATTGAACAAGAAGAAATCCAGCGTCTTCTCCAAGAAAAGGTTGATAATCTGGAGAAGGTTGATACAGAATTGCTCAGTCAACAAGCAGAAGAAGCCAAAACTCAGAAATCAAACCTCCAACAAGGTTTGATTCGCAAGCAGTTTGAGTTGGATGATATTGAAGGTCAACTGGATGATATTGCTAGTCATTTGGATCAGGCTCGCCAGCAGAATGAAGAGTGGATTCGCAAGCAAACACGTGCTGAAGCCAAGAAAGAAAAGGTCAGCGAGCGCTTGCGCCATTTACAAACTCAATTAACAGACCAGTATCAGATTAGCTATACAGAAGCTTTAGAAAAGTCTCATGAGTTGGAAAATCTCAATCTGGCAGAGCAGGAAGTTAAGGATTTTGAGAAGGCTATTCGCTCACTGGGTCCTGTCAATATGGATGCTATTGAACAGTACGAAGAAGTTCACAACCGTCTGGACTTTCTAAATAGTCAGCGAGATGATATTTTGTCAGCGAAAAACCTGCTCCTTGAGACCATCACAGAGATGAATGATGAGGTCAAGGAACGCTTTAAATCAACCTTTGAAGCTATTCGTGAGTCCTTTAAAGTGACTTTCAAGCAGATGTTTGGTGGAGGTCAGGCAGACCTAATCTTGACTGAGGGAGACTTGCTGACAGCTGGGGTTGAGATTTCTGTTCAACCACCAGGCAAGAAAATCCAGTCTCTTAATCTGATGAGTGGTGGGGAAAAAGCCCTATCAGCTCTTGCCTTGCTCTTCTCCATTATTCGTGTCAAGACCATTCCATTTGTCATTTTGGATGAGGTGGAAGCTGCGCTGGATGAAGCCAATGTTAAACGTTTTGGGGATTACCTCAATCGATTTGACAAGGATAGCCAGTTTATCGTCGTGACCCACCGTAAGGGAACCATGGCGGCGGCTGATTCCATCTATGGAGTGACCATGCAAGAATCAGGTGTCTCAAAAATTGTTTCGGTGAAGTTAAAAGATTTAGAAAGTATTGAAGGATGACAATTAAACTAGTAGCAACGGATATGGATGGAACCTTCCTAGATGGGAATGGACGCTTTGATATGGACCGCCTCAAGTCTCTCTTAGCTTCCTACAAGGAAAAAGGGATTTACTTTGCGGTGGCTTCGGGCCGCGGATTTTTGTCTCTAGAAAAATTATTTGCTGATGTTCGTGATGACATTATTTTCATCGCTGAAAATGGCAGTTTGGTAGAGTATCAAGATCAGGACTTGTATGAAGCGACCATGTCTCGTGACTTTTATCTAGCAACTTTTGAAAAGCTGAAAACTTCACCTTATGTAGATATCAATAAACTACTCTTGACGGGGAAAAAAGGCTCTTATGTGCTAGATACGGTTAATGAGACCTATTTGAAAGAGAGCCAGCATTATAATGAAAACATCCAAAAAGTAGCGAGTCTGGAAGATATCACAGATGACATTTTCAAATTTACGACCAACTTCACAGAAGAAACTCTTGAAGCTGGTGAGGCTTGGGTCAATGAAAATGTCCCTGGTGTTAAGGCTATGACAACTGGCTTTGAATCCATTGATATCGTGCTGGACTATGTCGATAAGGGTGTGGCTATTGTTGAATTGGCTAAAAAACTTGATATCACAATGGATCAGGTCATGGCTTTTGGAGACAATCTAAATGACTTGCATATGATGCAGGTTGTGGGACATCCTGTAGCTCCTGAAAATGCACGACCAGAAATTTTAGAATTAGCAGAGACAGTGATTGGTCACCATAAGGACCAGTCGGTTATAGCTTATATGGAGGGTTTATAATGGCAGATATAAAATTGATTGCATTGGACTTGGATGGGACCTTGCTTACTACTGATAAAAGGCTGACGGATCGCACCAAGGCAACCTTGAAAGCTGCGCGTGATCGTGGTATCAAGGTTGTATTGACAACAGGTCGTCCTCTAAAAGCCATGGATTTCTTTCTCCATGAGCTAGGGACTGACGGCCACGAAGATGAGTATACGATTACATTTAATGGTGGTTTGGTTCAGAAAAATACAGGTGAAATCCTTGATAAGACAGTCTTTTCATATGATGATGTAGCACGCTTGTATGAGGAAACAGAGAAATTATCACTGCCTCTTGATGCTATCTCAGAAGGAACTGTTTATCAAATTCACTCCGACCAAGAAAGTCTTTATGCCAAATTTAATCCAGCTTTGACTTTTGTTCCAGTTGACTTTGCAGACCTATCTAGTCAGATGACCTACAATAAATGTGTGACTGCCTTCGCTCAAGAACCCTTGGATGCAGCCATTCAGAAGATTTCTCCAGAATTATTTGACCAATACGAAATCTTTAAATCACGTGAAATGCTGCTAGAGTGGTCGCCAAAGAATGTTCATAAAGCAACAGGTTTGGCGAAACTAATCAGCCATCTTGGAATCGACCAAAGCCAAGTCATGGCTTGTGGTGACGAGGCCAATGACCTCTCTATGATTGAATGGGCAGGGCTTGGTGTTGCCATGCAAAACGCTGTTCCTGAAGTCAAGGCAGTCGCAAATGTAGTGACTCCAATGACCAATGATGAAGAAGCTGTTGCCTGGGCTATCGAAGAATATGTGCTAAAGGAGAACTAAGATATGGGATTGTTTGACCGTCTATTCGGAAAAAAAGAAGAACCTAAAATCGAAGAAGTTGTAAAAGAAGCTCTGGAAAATCTTGATTTGTCTGAAGATGTTGAGCCTGCCCTTACAGAAGCTGAGGAACTTCCTCAAGAAGAAGCAGAAGTTGCTGAAGAAGCTGTGCTTGAAGAAGAGGAAATCCCAGACACAGTTGAAGAAAATTATAATTCAGAGCCAGTTGTAGAAGTTCAACAAGAAGAAGTCTCAGATGAAGAGAAGCTTGAGCACGAAGAAACTGTAGAAGAAAATAATTCTGAAGTGCTTGAACCAGAAACGCCTCAAGTAGAAGAAACTGTTCAGGAAAAATATGACCGCAGTCTTAAGAAAACTCGTACAGGATTTGGTGCCCGCTTGAATGCCTTCTTTGCTAACTTCCGCTCTGTTGACGAAGAATTCTTCGAGGAATTGGAAGAACTGCTGATTATGAGTGACGTTGGTGTCCAAGTCGCTTCTAACTTAACGGAGGAGCTACGCTACGAAGCCAAGCTTGAAAACGCCAAGAAACCTGAGGCACTTCGCCGTGTCATCATTGAGAAATTGGTTGAGCTTTATGAAAAGGATGGCAACTATGATGAAAGTATCCACTTCCAAGATGGCTTGACAGTCATGCTCTTTGTCGGTGTTAATGGTGTCGGGAAAACAACTTCTATCGGGAAACTAGCCCACCGCTACAAACAAGCTGGTAAGAAGGTCATGCTGGTTGCGGCAGATACCTTCCGTGCGGGGGCAGTAGCCCAGCTTGCTGAATGGGGTCGTCGTGTTGACGTTCCAGTTGTAACTGGACCTGAAAAAGCTGACCCAGCCAGTGTGGTCTTTGATGGAATGGAACGTGCCGTAGCTGAAGGTATTGATATTCTCATGATTGATACCGCTGGTCGTCTGCAAAACAAGGACAACCTCATGGCTGAGTTGGAGAAGATTGGACGCATCATCAAGCGTGTTGTACCAGAAGCTCCGCATGAAACCTTCTTAGCATTAGATGCTTCAACTGGTCAAAATGCCTTGGTACAGGCCAAAGAATTTTCCAAAATTACCCCTTTGACAGGAATTGTCTTGACTAAGATTGATGGAACTGCCCGAGGTGGTGTAGTTCTAGCCATCCGAGAAGAACTCAATATTCCTGTAAAATTGATTGGTTTTGGTGAAAAAATCGATGATATTGGAGAGTTTAACTCAGAAAACTTTATGAAGGGTCTCTTGGAAGGCTTAATTTAATCAGAAGCAAAAATCCTGCAAGCTACAAACTTGCAGGATTTTTTTTATTCTAAACGGCCATCTTGACGATAGGCGATATCTGGTTGCCAAGTCCATTTGGCACCGAATTTTTCAAGTAAGTCAAAGCTTGCTTGAGGTCCCATGCTTCCAGCTTTATAGTCATGAAGTGGAGCACCATTTTTAGCCCAAAGCTCTTCGATACGGTCAATCAACTTCCATGACGCACCAACTTCATCCCAGTGGCTAAAGTTAGTTGAGTTGTTGTTTAGGACATCATAAATCAATTTCTCGTATGGTTCTGGAGAAGCACCAGTTGCGGTCGCATCTGTACGGTAATCAAGTGAGTTAGGAGCCAAGTTAAATTCTTCTCCTACTTGTTTCCCATTTAGGCTAAGAGAGAAGCCTTCTGTTGGTTGGATATAGATGGTCAAAATGTTTGGAGCAAGTGGTTCTCCAAAGATAGAATCCATTTGTTTAAAGACGATGTTGACATGAGTTCCTTTTTCAGTCAGACGTTTACCAGTACGGAAGAAGAAAGGAACGCCACGGAATCGATCGCTGTTTACAAAGAAGGCACCAGATGCAAAGGTTTCAGTTGTTGATTCTGGATTTACATTTGGCTCGCTACGATAAGAGATATATTTCATGCCATCAATCTTACCAGAGCGGTATTGACCACGGATAAAGTGTTCTTTAAGCTCTTCATCTGTTGGATGATAGAGGTTTTTAAAGACCTTAATCTTTTCGGCACGAATCTCGTCTTTTGTGAAGCTTGCTGGCTTGTCCATGGCAAGGAGAGAAAGAAGTTGTAGTGTATGGTTTTGTACCATGTCGCGGAGGGCACCAGATTGGTCATAGTAGCCACCACGTTCTTCTACACCCAAGCGCTCTGCAAAAGTAATTTGAACATTATCGATAAAGTCCTTGTTCCAAACATTTTCAAAAATCAGGTTTGCAAAGCGAACTGCAAAGATACTTTGGATCATTTCCTTACCAAGATAATGGTCGATACGGAAAATTTGTTCTTCATCAAATGTTGCTAGGAGTTCGTCATTCAACTTGCTTGCAGTTGCGTAATCTGTACCAAATGGTTTTTCAACGATTAAGCGCTCAAAACCTTTACCATCCACAATGTTTTCAGACTTGAGGTGTTTTGCGATAGTTCCAAAGAACTGAGGTGCCATAGACAAGAAGAAGAGCTTGTTGTGTTCAGCTTGGTACTTGTCATTTAGTTCAGCCTGCAATTGACGTAGAGCAATGTAGTGTTCTGTATCATTGACATCATGACTTTGATAGTAGAAGTGGCTAGCGAACTCTTGAGCCTGTTCGGTACTGTCTGCCAAATCAAGGATCGATTCAACCACTACAGATTCAAAATATTCCTTGCTCCAAGGACGACGGGCAGTTCCAATAACGGCAAAGTGCTTGGAAAGATTGCCGGATTTATATAGTCTAAAAAGGGAAGGGTAGAGCTTGCGTTTAGCCAGGTCTCCACTCGCACCGAAAATTGTAACAATAACCTTAGATGACATCTAGCTACCTAATTTCTATTTTTATTCCTAGTCTTGCTAGGTATGAGGAAATCTCATTTCATAAATTTAATTCTAACATAATTTTCCGAAAAATCAAAAAATCCAATACGAGATAGAAAAAAACTGCAAGGAAATCCTTACAGTTTGAGTTTAGACGTTTAAGACCTTGTCCAAGAACTCTTTCAGACGTGGGTGCTGTGGGTTATCAAAGATTTGATCAGGTGTTCCGTCTTCAAGGAATTCACCATCTGCAGTAAAGATAACGCGGTTGGCAACCTGACGAGCAAATCCCATCTCATGGGTTACGATAATCATGGTCATACCTTGCTCAGCCAATTCCTTCATAACGTTTAGTACGTCTCCGACCATCTCAGGGTCAAGGGCAGAAGTTGGTTCATCAAAGAGCATGATGTCTGGATTCATTGCTAGTCCACGAGCGATGGCCACACGTTGTTTTTGTCCCCCTGATAGGCTATCTGGGTTGGCATTAGCTTTATCTGCTAGACCAACCTTGTCAAGCAGCTCCATTCCCAATTTCTCAGCTTCTTCCTTAGTCATCAACTTGTGCTCAATAGGAGCAAAGGTAATGTTGTCCAATACAGACATGTGTGGGAAGAGGTTGAAGTGTTGGAAAACCATTCCAATATTTTCACGGACGTGGTCAACGTTGGTAGTTTTTTCAGTTAAGTCATAACCGTTCACAGTGATGTGACCACTCGTAACTTCTTCTAAAAGATTAAGGCTACGGAGGAAAGTTGACTTACCAGAACCTGAAGGACCAATGATACAAACAACATCTCCTTCATAGAACTTAGTCGTGATTCCTTTTAAAACCTCATTTTTTCCATAGTGCTTGTGTAAATCATTTACATCAATTTTTAGTTTTGCCATTAACGAATCCTCTTTTCTAAGCGTTTCGCTAGTCTAGTCAAAAGTGTGATAATTACAAGATAGAAGATAGCAAGGATTGCATACATCTTGAAACTTTGGTAGTTACGGGCGATGATAATCTTACCAGTTTGGAAGAGTTCAACCAAACCGATAGCAGATACGATGGTTGTATCTTTAAGAGCGATAACGAATTGGTTAACAAAGTTTGGCAACATCAATTTAGTCGCTTGTGGCAAGATAATCTTACGCATGGTTTTTCCATAAGAGATACCCAAGCTTCGGCTGGCTTCCATTTGACCAACCGGAACAGCCTGAATACCACCACGAACGATTTCAGCGATATAAGCCGCTGCATTGAGTGAGAGGGCGATAGTACCAGCTACGAAGTCGTTAATTGGACTTTGTTGGCCTGTGATAGACTCGATGAAGTTTGGAATTCCCCAGAAGATGAAGGCCGCAAGAATCATCAATGGAATACCACGGATAACGTCAACGAAAATCTCAGAAATCACACGAAGAGATTTGTAGGGGCTGACACTGAACATACCGAAGATAATCCCGATAACAATAGCAATAGCAAATGAGATAAGAGCTAGAGCAAGAGTGATACCAAGACCGCTAAGGAGTTGTTTGTAGTTGTTTTGAAGCAAGCCCCAGATAGTTGTCTCATCAACAGTACTTGTTGATGCAGATGAAGATTCGCTAGCTAGGTATTTATCAAGAATCTTTTGGAATTCTCCGTTTGCTTTAAGGTTTGCAAGTCCGTTGTTGAACATTTCAATCAATTCTGGATTTGCTCCTTTTTTAACGGCAAAGGCTGTTTCACCGATTGGAGTTCCAGCGATTGGTGTTTTCAATTTTTGTCCTTGGCTGATAGAATATTTGAGAACAGGTTCATCATCCATAACGGCATCAATGGCACCAGTGTTTAAACTGTCATACATTGAAGAACCATCAGCAAAAGTTTTGATTTTGTAACCGTATTTGCTTTGATTTTCTGTTAGGAAGGTTTGAGAAGCAGTTCCGTTTTTAACACCAACTGTCTTTCCTTTTAAATCTTCATAAGAAGCAATATTGCTTGATTCTTTGACACCAAGGATAGTATTGGCAGTGTAGTAGGATTCTGAAAAGTCAAAAGTTGCCTTACGAGCATCTGTGACAGACATACCAGCAATGATACCATCAGCTTGACCAGCTTGGACAGCACTGATAGCGGCATCGAAACCAGGATTGGTAATTTCAATTTCAAAACCTTGGTCTTTAGCGATTGCCTTAATCAAGTCCATATCAATACCAGTAAATTGGTTGCTTGAGTTTTGGAACACAAACGGTGCAAAAGAAGAATCACTGGCAATGATGTATTTAGCTTTAACAGGAGTTACTTTTAGACCAGCTGCAGTAGTTGTGGTTGGTACTGCTGAAGAAGATGATGCAGTCCATTTTTTGATGATTTTATCAAGACTACCATCTTTTTTCATTTCAGCCAAGGCTTGGTTAAATTCAGTGACTAGGTGCTCGTATTTGCTTCCTTTTTTAACACCGAAAGCAAAGCTACCTACAGCTTCACCATCCATTTCAATATGGAGGTCTTGCCCTTGGTTAATGGCATACTCGATAACAGGTTTGTCATCCATCATGGCATCGATGGCACCAGCACTCAAGCTGTTGTTCATCAAATCACTAGTGTCAAATGTTTTAATAGTAAAGCCGTATTTATCTTTGATTGTTTCAAGAAAACGTTGAGCAGCAGTTCCGTTTTTAACACCAACGGTTTTGCCAGTTAATTGGTCATATTTACTAATCTTGTGTGATTTTGTAGTAGCAATGACAACTTTTGTATCATAGTAAGTATCAGACATGGTGAAAACTTTTTCACGTTCTTTCGTCTTTGTCATCCCTGCCATGATAGCGTCAGCTTGACCAGCTTGAACCGCATTGACCGCTGCATCAAATCCAGGATAGGACATCTGAATATTCCATCCTTTAATCTCTGCGACTTTGTTAATAATGTCAACATCAATTCCTTTATAAGTTTGATCTGAATCTTTAAACTCAAAAGGTGCATAGGCGGTATCAGACACAATCTTAATCGTCTCTGCTTTCGCAATACCTAATGAGAAAATTGGGAATAAAATTAGCAAAAATGCTAGAAATTTTTTCTTCATTTTTAGTCTCCTTTTCCGAATATTTTCCCATTATATCAGAAAAAACTAAAAAATGCAAATCTAGGAGCATTTATGTTAGAAGATATAACATAAAAGCCCTTTATTTCTTTCTTGAACTGCTATCACAAAGTGCTATAATAATAGTATATAATAGAAGAAAAGAGGACGGAGATATGAAGAACAAAAGAATTTTTAAAGACTTCCAAGCTTCAAAAATGAGTTTAAACATTTACACAAGCCCCTTGTTAGCCTTTGCTTTTGTCTTCATAGGAGAGTTTGTGGCTTATACTCTGTATGGTATTAGTTTGTTAGCTCTCATCGGACTTGCTAGGAATTTTGGAGAGGCTGGTCAAGCTTTTGCAACTTACTTGCAGACCTTGCAGCAGGGCTTGATGGATAAAACAAGTGACTTTCATTTAATTTTAGAATTGCTGGCCTTTGGTTTTATTCTCAACACTGTGTTCAGATGGACTAAAAAAGTTGAGAAAAGACCTATTCGAACTTTGGGATTTTATAGAGAGAATTTCCTCAGCAATCTTCTGAAAGGATTTGGGCTAGGTCTGGCACTTTTTCTTCTGACCTTGTTAGGTTTAGTAGCATTAGGGCAATATCGTTTTGAGTCCATTCATTTGAATCCTTATTCGCTTGCCTTTGTCATTTTTACCATTCCATTTTGGATTTTACAGGGGACAACAGAAGAAGTGGTGGCCCGTGCTTGGCTCCTTCCTCAATTGGCTTCAAGAACCAATCTAAAACTAGCTGTTGTTATATCTAGCCTATTCTTTACCCTGCTTCATGTGGGAAATTCTGGTCTCACACCTCTATCTCTAGTGAATCTCTTTTTATTCGGAGTTGCCATGTCACTTTACCTCCTCAAAACAGATACAGTTTGGGGTGTAGCAGGTATTCATGGGGCTTGGAATTTTGCTCAGGGAAATTTATTTGGGATTTTGGTTAGCGGTCAGCCGTCAGGAACATCGCTAATGACCTTTTTACCACAAGGCGATCAGAGCTGGCTATCAGGTGGCTCTTTTGGCATAGAAGGTTCTGTCATGACAAGTCTGGTCTTGCTACTGATGATTCTCTATCTCGCTAATAAATTAAAGAAAGAAAATGAAAGGATGTGACTTAGGTCCGTCCTTTTCTTCGTGAAAATGTTACAAGTATGCTAAAATAGGAATAGCACATCGAGAGAGGATTCTTATGATTAACCGCATTACTGACAATCAATTTAAACTAGTATCAAAATATCAACCATCAGGAGACCAACCCCAAGCTATCGAACAGTTGGTTGATAATATCGAGGGGGGAGAAAAAGCTCAGATTCTGATGGGGGCGACGGGTACAGGGAAGACCTATACCATGAGTCAGGTCATTTCCAAAGTCAATAAACCAACTCTGGTCATCGCCCACAATAAAACTCTAGCAGGACAGCTCTATGGGGAGTTTAAGGAATTTTTCCCTGAAAATGCAGTTGAGTACTTTGTGTCTTACTATGATTATTACCAACCTGAGGCCTATGTCCCTTCTAGCGATACCTATATTGAAAAGGATAGCTCTGTCAATGATGAGATTGACAAACTTCGTCACTCAGCGACTTCAGCCCTTCTGGAGCGTAATGATGTTATCGTCGTAGCTTCAGTCTCTTGTATCTATGGTTTGGGTTCGCCCAAGGAATACGCTGATAGTGTCGTTAGTCTCCGTCCTGGTCTAGAGATTTCTCGTGATAAACTCTTGAATGACTTAGTTGACATCCAGTTTGAACGTAATGATATTGATTTCCAACGGGGAAGATTTCGCGTTCGTGGGGATGTGGTAGAGATTTTCCCAGCCTCTCGTGATGAACATGCCTTTCGAGTAGAATTCTTTGGAGATGAAATTGACCGTATTCGTGAGGTTGAAGCTTTGACAGGTCAGGTCTTGGGAGAAGTGGATCATTTAGCGATTTTCCCAGCTACTCACTTTGTGACCAATGACGACCACATGGAAGTTGCCATTGCTAAAATTCAAGCAGAATTAGAAGAGCAGTTAGCTATCTTTGAAAAGGAAGGCAAATTGCTTGAAGCTCAACGTTTGAAACAGCGGACAGAGTATGATATCGAAATGCTGCGTGAGATGGGCTATACCAACGGGGTTGAAAACTATTCACGCCACATGGATGGACGGAGCGAAGGTGAGCCTCCTTATACGCTCTTAGATTTCTTCCCAGATGATTTCTTGATTATGATTGATGAGAGCCACATGACCATGGGGCAGATCAAGGGTATGTATAATGGTGACCGCTCTCGTAAGGAAATGTTAGTAAATTACGGTTTCCGTTTGCCGTCTGCTCTGGACAATCGTCCTCTCCGTCGGGAGGAGTTTGAGAGTCACGTTCATCAGATTGTTTACGTTTCAGCGACACCAGGTGATTATGAAAATAAACAGACTGAGACAGTGATTGAGCAAATCATTCGTCCGACAGGGCTTTTGGACCCAGAGGTGGAAGTCCGTCCGACTATGGGACAGATTGATGACCTCTTAGGTGAAATTAATGCCCGTGTTGAAAAGAACGAGCGAACCTTTATCACCACCTTGACCAAGAAAATGGCAGAGGATTTAACCGACTACTTTAAAGAAATGGGTATTAAGGTCAAGTACATGCACTCGGATATCAAGACTTTAGAGCGGACAGAGATTATCCGTGACCTGCGTTTGGGTGTCTTTGATGTCTTGGTCGGAATCAACCTCCTTCGTGAAGGAATTGACGTTCCTGAAGTGAGCCTCGTAGCTATTCTAGATGCTGACAAGGAAGGTTTCCTTCGTAACGAACGTGGTCTTATCCAGACCATTGGTCGTGCTGCCCGTAACAGCGAAGGTCATGTCATCATGTATGCGGACACAATGACCCAGTCTATGCAACGTGCTATCGATGAAACTGCCCGCCGTCGGAAAATCCAGATGGCCTATAATGAAGAACATGGTATTGTGCCTCAGACAATCAAGAAAGAAATCCGTGACCTGATTGCTGTGACCAAGGCAGTTGCTAAGGAAGAAGACAAGGAAGTTGACATCAATAGCCTCAACAAACAAGAGCGCAAAGAACTAGTCAAGAAACTAGAGAAACAAATGCAAGAAGCCGTTGAAGTGCTTGATTTTGAACTGGCTGCCCAGATTCGGGATATGATGCTGGAAGTCAAGGCGTTGGATTAGGGGAATTTTATGAATATTTTAGTTATTAATGGACATCCTGATAAAGAAAGTTACTGCCAAGCAATTTTTCAAACGATTGTAGAAAATATAGACTCAAAGAGACATGAACTTGAAATGATTAATCTTAATGAGGAAGAGTTTGATCCTGTTTTACGTTATGGTTATCGACAAAGGATGGAGGACGATCCGTTTATTCTACGATCTCAGGAATTAATTCAGTGGGCAGATCATTTCATTTTTGTTTATCCAATTTGGTGGAGTAGTATGCCTAGTCTATTGAAGGGGTGGATTGATCGTGTTTTTACGCCAGGCATTGCATACTCAGCAAATAATCGAGGAAGCTTTATTTTGAACTACTTGAGAGGTAATCAGTTTAAAAAGTTACTAAAAGGAAAAACAGCTAGTATTTATGCAACCTCCATGGCACCAACTTGGTGGTACAAAGTATTTTCAGGTCCGATTAATATTCCAGACAGTTATGGAATATCAGTATTAAAGAATGCTGTCCTGAATCATTGCGGTATCAAAACAAAGAGGGTTTCAATCTTAGGAGAGTTAGGACGTGAAGTGAATACAAGTTCAACAAGAGAAAAATTTCTACAAAAAGTAGCAAAGGAAGTCAGACTGTTGGATTAAGGAGAAGAAAATAAATGACGGTTGTTATCAAATCAATGGAAACTCCTGAAGAGATAGAAAGTAAATCTCTCGTTCACTGGAAAGCGTGGAGAGAGGCTTATGACGACCTTTTGCCTGCAGAATTTCAGGAGACAATGACATTGGAAAGGTGTCGATTCTTTAGTCAAAAGTATCCAGAAAATACATTGATTGCGATAGATGGCATGAAGGTAGTTGGTTTTATCAGTTATGGAAACTTTCGTGATGAGACTATTCAAGCTGGTGAAATTATTGCTTTATATGTTTTAAAAGACTATTATGGAAAAGGTATCGCACAAAAGTTAGTTAGAGCAGCTTTGACTGCTCTTAATCATTTTTCTGAAATTTTCTTATGGGTATTGAAAGATAATAAGCGAGTCATTGCTTTCTATCAAAAAATGGGCTTTACTTTTGATGGACAAGAAAAGCTACTTGAACTTGGAAAGCCCATAAAGGAAAAACGGATGGTATTCTATTCTAAATAATTTTAAAAAGTAGAAGCTAATGGTACTGGTACCAAGTCGAAAAATTTAATAAATTAGAAAGCGAGAAAATATGTCCCGTTCCCAATTAACGATTTTAACAAATATTTGTTTGATTGAAGATCTCGAAACCCAGCGCGTGGTTATGCAGTATCGCGCTCCTGAAACCAATCGCTGGTCAGGTTATGCCTTTCCTGGAGGTCATGTAGAAAATGGTGAGGCTTTTGCGGAGTCTGTCATTCGTGAAATCTACGAAGAAACAGGATTGACTATCCAAAATCCTCAACTTGTCGGCATTAAAAATTGGCCACTAGATACAGGTGGGCGCTATATTGTCGTTTGTTACAAGGCGACTGAGTTTACTGGTACCCTTCGCTCTTCAGAAGAGGGAAAAGTTTCTTGGGTGCAAAAAGACCAGATTCCGAACTTGGATCTGGCCTATGATATGCTACCTTTGATGGAGATGATGGAAGCTCCGGACAAATCTGAATTTTTCTACCCTCGCCGTACAGAAGATGATTGGGAGAAGAAAATCTTCTAGTCTTTTACTAAATAACCGAGCTGATCCAAGGCCTCCTCGATATAGTGGAGGTCTTGTTGTGTTTCGTATCTAATAGTAATAGGAGATTAGTAAAAACATGTGTACTCTGAAATAAATTTAAAATATTTCTAAAAAAGTATTGACAAAACAAAAGAAAACGCTTACTATATAAATAAGGGAACGGTTCCACAATAAAAAGGAGGAGTGATGACTACAATAAAACAGGTTGCTGAAGAAGCCGGAGTATCAAAGTCAACAGTTTCAAGATATATTTCGAAAAAAGGCTATGTCGGAGATGATGCGAGAGAAAAGATAAAAAATGCTATCAAGAAATTAAATTACACACCAAATGTATTAGCACAATCTTTAAAAACTAAAAAAAATCAAATGGTAGGACTCTTATTGCCAGATATTTCTAATCCGTTCTTCCCAAGATTGGTTCGAGGAGCCGAATCATATTTGAAAGATAAAGGTTATAGGATTATGGTTGGTACTATTTCAGATCATGATTCGTTAGAAGAATATATAAACCTTTTGTTAAAAACAAATGCAGCTGGTATTATAACAACCCTTGACTTTACAAAGGAATTTCCAAATCTAACATTACCTGTTGTTGTGGTTGACCGGATTAGTAAAGATACAGGCTACGGTGTTTTTTCTGATAATCAGTTGGGTGGACGTTTGGCTGCTAAAGCAATTTGGAATGCTGGCGCTGAGCAGGTTATGATCATCAAAGTTTTAGATGATAAAGCTGAGAATATTGTGGAACGATTTGAAGCAAGTTTAAACTATTTGAGGAATAAAAATTTAGAAATTTGTATTGAAGAAAGTGAAACTTTTGACTTTGAAAAAATTCAAAAAGAAGCTAAAGAGAATCTAAAAAGAAATCCAAATATTGATAGTATTATAGCACCTTCTGATATTCATGCGATAGCTTATATTCATGAAATTTTAGCAATTGGGAAAAAAATTCCAGATGATATTCAAATCATTGGTTATGATGATATTGTACTTAGTCAATTTATTTATCCTTCTTTATCAACTATCCACCAATCATCATATAAAATGGGAGAACAGGCTGCAAAGCTAATCTATAATATGGCAAATAAGTTCTCTATAGATGAAGCTAAAATTAAACTCCCTGTTAGGTACATAGAAAGAAATACATTAAGGAGAAAGAAATGAGTAAAATTGTTGTTGTTGGAAGCATTTCAATGGACTTAGTTATGAGAACAAAAAGGATTCCAGAAGGAGGTGAAACGATTTTTGGCGATTCATTTAATATAGTTCCAGGTGGAAAAGGTGCAAATCAAGCTGTAGCTATTGGTAGATTATCCAGTGTTGAAGATAATATTTACATATTTGGGAACGTAGGAGAAGATATTTTTTCAGCAGATTTATTAAGCAATCTGCAAAATAATGATATTTCTACAGCATATGTGGGAACGGTACCACAGTCTACAGGAGTTGCACAAATTACTTTATATGGAGGTGATAATAGGATTATTTATTATCCCGGAGCTAATAATTTAGTTAAAACAAATGATTGGAAAAATGAGTGGAAATTACTTAGTGATGCAAGTATTGTTGTATTACAGAATGAAATACCACATGAAGCCAACTTATCTATAGCTAAATTTTGCCAAGAAAATCAAGTTAAGGTTCTTTACAATCCTGCACCAGCTAGAGAAACAGACAAAGAGATGATTCCTTTTTGTGATTTTATTACTCCTAACGAGCACGAATGTTCAGAGCTTTTTCCAGATAAGAAATTAGAAGAAATTATTAAAATTTATCCTAATAAAATGATTGTGACATTAGGAGTTGAAGGTTCTATTTATTATGATGGGACAGCAGTTAAGAAAATTCCTGCTATAAAAGCAGAAGTAGTTGATACTACAGGAGCAGGAGATACGTTTAATGGTGCTTTTGCTTATGCTATCTCAAAAGGAAAAGAGATGGATATTGCATTGTCCTTTGCAACGATTGCTTCACATCTTTCTGTTCAAAGATTTGGAGCGCAAGGAGGTATGCCGAGTTTGAAAGAAATAAAGGAGCATTCAGGATATGAAGAAATATGGGATTTTAAATAGTAATATAGCGAAACTAGCTGATGATTTAGGTCATATGGATTTGGTTTGTATCGGAGATTTAGGATTGCCAGTTCCAAAAGGTGTTGATAAAATTGATTTAGCATTAAGAAAAGGTAGTCCAAGTTTTTTAGAAGTTTTAAAAGAATATTCAGATCATGTACTTATTGAAAAAATTTTCTTAGCAGAAGAAATTAAGGAAAAAAACAAAGAACAGTGGCAAGCAGTTCTAGATCTTTTAGGATCGAATATAATTATTGAATATATTAGTCATGAAGAATTGAAAGCTATGAATACTAAAGTTAAGGCAGTTATTCGCACTGGGGAAGATACACCATATTCGAATATAATCTTGCAATCAGGAGTTATTATTTAGAAGGGGGTTGCCTATGAAAATTGAAATGAAGAATATTTCAAAATCTTTTGGGAATAATCGTGTTTTAGAAAGTATTGATTTGGTTCTTAATTCAGGAGAAGTTCATGCTTTAATGGGGGAGAATGGCGCAGGCAAATCAACCTTAATGAATATTTTAACTGGACTTTTTCCAGCTACTTCAGGAACTATTTTTATTGATGGAAAAGAAAAAACATTTTCTAATCCTCAAGAGGCAGAACGGTTTGGACTGAGTTTTATTCATCAGGAAATGAATACTTGGCCAGATATGACTGTACTTGATAATCTTTTTTTAGGAAGAGAAATTAAAAATTCGATTGGGTTTCTAGATAAAGTTAGTATGGAAAGGAAAGCTAAAGAAGCATTTAAACGTCTTAATATCTCTATTCCTCTCGATGCAATCATTGGTCAATTATCAGTCGGACAACAACAAATGATAGAAATAGCAAAATGTTTATTATCAGAAGTTTCCTTGTTAATTATGGATGAACCCACAGCAGCTTTAACTGATCGTGAAACTGAAACACTTTTTAAAGTGATAGAAGGATTAAAATCTGATGGTGTAGGTATTGTGTATATTTCACATCGGATGGAAGAAATCTTTAAGATCACAGATCTTATAACTGTTATGAGGGATGGGTTTGTAATTGATACCAAGAAAACGAAGTTTACTAATGCAGATGAATTAGTTCAGAAGATGGTAGGCCGTGAATTAGAAGATTATTATCCAGAAAAAAAGGCTGAGATTGGGAATATTGTTTTTCAAGCTAAGAATCTTTCTGGTGATGCTTTTACGGATATTTCTTTCTATGTACGTCAAGGGGAAATTCTTGGTTTTTCTGGTTTGATGGGTGCTGGTCGTACTGAAATAATGCGAGCAATTTTTGGAATTGATTCTTTAAAATCTGGTCAAATTATAATAAACGGAGAACAACTGATAATTAAAAATCCTTTTGAAGCAATTAAGCATGGAATTGGTTTCTTAACAGAAGATCGTAAAGATGAGGGATTGATTTTAGATTTTTCTATTAAAGATAATATGACTTTACCTAGTACTCGTGATTTTGTTAAAAATGGCATTTTCGATAATAAAACAAGTGGTATATTTGTACAACGCTTAATTGATAGGTTACAAATTAAATCAGGTTATCCAGATAAGGAAGTTGGGACACTTTCTGGTGGTAATCAACAGAAAGTAGTTTTAGCAAAATGGATAGGTATTGCACCAAAAGTACTGATTTTAGATGAGCCAACTCGTGGGGTAGATGTTGGAGCTAAGCGTGAAATTTACCAATTAATGAATGAATTAGCTGAACGAGGTGTACCGATTATTATGGTCTCTTCAGATTTACCAGAAGTGATTGGAGTCAGTGATCGCATTATGGTCATGCATGAAGGTAGAATTAGTGGGGAATTAACACGTCGAGAAGCTACACAAGAAAAAGTTATGCAACTAGCTACAGGAGGACAATAGTGTGAAAAATACTATGAAGTACATGTCAGAATTGACAACGGTAATAGCATTGATAATTTTAATGGCTGTCATCACTATTATCAATTCAAATTTTTTAACAGCAAATAATCTGTTAAATTTACTATTGCAAGTAACATCAAATGCACTGATTGCTTTTGGAATGACTTTTGTTATTCTAACAGGTGGAATCGATTTATCAGTAGGATCAATTTTAGCCTTATCCAGCGCGCTAACAGCAGGTTTATTAGGATCTGGAATGCCTGTTACGTTAGCAATTCTCATCTCTTTAATTTTGGGTTGCATTCTAGGTATGATGAATGGGTTATTGATTTCCTACGGGAAATTAGCTCCATTTATCGTCACTTTAGCGACTATGACTATTTTTAGGGGAGCAACACTTGTTTATACAAATGGGAATCCTATTACAAAAGGATTAAGTGATACATTCTTATTTCAATTTTTGGGGCAAGGTTACATAGTAGGAATTCCATTTCCTGTAATTATTATGTTTATTGTATTTATTGTTTTATATGTTTTACTTCATAAAACAGCATTTGGTAAATCTGTATATGCTATAGGGGGGAATGAAAAAGCAGCATATATATCAGGTGTGAAATTAAATAAAGTGAAAATTATCATTTATTCAATATCAGGTATTATGGCTTCAATTTCTGGATTAATTATAACATCACGCTTAAGTTCTGCTCAACCAACAGCAGGTGCTAGTTATGAAATGGATGCTATTGCAGCTGTTGTTCTTGGAGGAACCTCTTTATCTGGAGGTAAAGGTCGTATACTTGGGACTCTAATAGGTGCTTTAATTATTGGAGTTTTGAATAATGGACTTAATATTATTGGTGTTTCAGCATTTTGGCAACAAGTAGTAAAAGGAGTTGTAATCTTAATTGCTGTTCTGATTGATCGTTTTAAAGTTGTAAAACAGTAGAATAATTTTCAATTTTTTTGGAAATAGTAACAATTTATTAGATGACGTACAATAATCGGGATTGAAACTATCCCTATAGATATATATTACGAGGAGTAATAACATGAAAAATATTAAAA
Organism: Streptococcus mitis; assembly: GCF_946188375.1. Lineage (GTDB taxonomy): Bacteria > Bacillota > Bacilli > Lactobacillales > Streptococcaceae > Streptococcus > Streptococcus mitis_CX. The sequence goes on along the minus strand of NZ_CAMHUS010000001.1, from coordinate 397,233 downwards.
AAATTAGCATTTTTGCTTTGTTTGTAACATTTATTTTTGCTTTAGTAGCTTGTGGAAAAACTGGTTTAGGAAATTCATCAAATGATAATAAATCTACGACTCAAAAGTCGGCAAAAGAATTAAAATTAGGAGTTTCTATTTCTACTACTAACAATCCTTATTTTGTGGCTATGAAAGATGGCCTTGAAAAAGCTGCAGGGGAAAAAGAAGTAACTTTGAAGATAGCAGATGCACAAGATGATGCTGCTAGACAAGCAGATGATATTCAAAATTTTATTAGTCAAAATGTAGATGCTTTACTAATTAATCCAGTTGATTCTGATGCAATTGTTACATCTATTAAAGCTGCTAATAATGCAAACATTCCGGTAATCTTAATTGACCGCGGTAGTAATGGTGGTGAAGTCTTGACAACTGTTGCTTCTGATAACGTAGAAGCAGGTAAAATGGCTGCAGAATTTATTACCAAGCAATTGGGAGAAAAAGCAAAAACTTTTGAATTATCAGGAGTCCCTGGCGCTTCTGCAACTGTAGATAGAGGTAAAGGATTTGAACAAATTTCAAAGACAAATTTAGATGTTCTTTCTAGTCAATCCGCTAATTTTGATCGCGCAAAAGCTTTGAATACAGCGCAAAATATGATTCAAGGAAACAAAGAAGTACAAGCAATCTTTGCACAGAATGATGAGATGGCGTTAGGAGCTGCACAAGCAGTAAAAGCAGCTGGTCTTAGCAATGTATTAATTGTTGGTATTGATGGTCAACCAGATGCACATGATGCTATTGCAAAAGGTGATATTACTGCCACTATTGCTCAGCAACCAGCTAAGATGGGTGAAATTGCTATTCAATCAGCAATAGATCATTATCAAGGGAAAAAACTGGAAAAAGAAACAGTTTCTCCAATTTATCTTGTGACTAAGGATAATGTTGATCAACATAACTGGTGATATATTTTTAGTAAGCAAGTAGTTGTTAATTTTCATTCAATGTGGTTTTTAAATATCATTGTTACTATTTGAGCTATTGGATTCAAAAAGACCAGATTCCAAACTTGGATCTGGCCTATGATATGCTACCTTTGATGGAGATGATGGAAGCTCCTGACAAATCTGAATTTTTCTACCGCCACCGTACAGAAGATGGCTGGGCGAAGAAAATCTTCTAGTCTTTTACTAAATAACCTAGCTGATCTAAGGCCTCCTCGATATAGTGGAGGTCTTGTTGTGTTTCGGCTTCAACTAGGTGGTAATGGATACCATCTGTTAATTCAGACAGAGGTCTAAAATCTGAATGCTCAACTTGTTCTAGAAAATGTTGCACATCTCTACGACAAGACAGTTTCAGCAAGGTTTCAATTTCTCCATAGACGGGATGGTCAATCAAGGTGTTTTGAACACGTCCGCCATTATCTACGATAGCAAGGAGTTCTTGACCGATTTCTTCAACTTCATGTTTCACTTTGAAAAGTTTGTGAACATAAGGGTTGGTTTCAATTTGCTTATAGACGTAGCCACGATTGGTGGATAGGATAGGAGCGCCATCGGCTCTTAAAATTGCAATGTCCTGTACAATGACCTGGCGTGTAACATGAAAATGTTCAGCTAAACTTTGGCCATTGAGGGCTTTAGGAGTTTCTTTCAAGAGTTGGAGCAGGGCTTGTTTGCGATCTTTTGTCATAGTTCTTCCTTTTAACGGCGTTTGCGAAGCACTTTATAGACAGCTAGTGCTAATGTATAGTCTACCATACTATGGATAATTGTACCAAATCCAACTAGCACAAATAGAACATAAAACATATTTTCTACATTGGTACCAGAAGTTGCGTAAAAAACGACACAGGCCAATACTTCAGCAAGGGCATGGACAAGCGCTAACACAAAGTTGAAAATCCAGGAAGCTTTTGGTTTATCTAGGGTATCGGGGAATTTTTGTAGGTAAAGAGCCCCCAAAGTTCCAAAAAAGATATGGGAAAAAGCTCGAAAAACAATAACCATGGGATAGCCAGCCATCAAGAATCCAAAACTAGAGGCTAGGATGACAAAAACTGCCATCAAGGGCGACAAGAACATAGCGATAAAAATAGCGATGTGGCTTCCTAAAGTATAGGAAGCAGGTGGAATGACAATCTTAAAAGGCATAACAATTGGAATCAAAATCGCAATAGCCGTTAAGAGGGCAGTCATTGTCATAAATTGTGTCTTTTTCCGTGTATTCATAAGAATCTCCTTTTTGACTGTATATACGCTAGTATAGTATAACAAACAAGACAATAAAGCAAGGATTTACTTAAGTTTATAGGCCATTTTAAATTAAATATTGGTAAAGATTTCACTAAAAAAAACTGTATAGAGCAACATCTCCACCTTCAAGCTTGAAAGTGGAGATGTTTTTATTTTTTCAAAGTCTGTAGTCTTGGAACAATAGCTAGAGTAAGAATTGCGGAAATGACTAATTCGGCAATCGAATTTGTTGAGATAACGGTTGCTAGGAGTTTTTGGATATTACCATCAAAGACATTTCCAAAAAGGTAGAAAATTCCACCAAGTACAAAGACTGTGTTGGTAAGTGAACCTAGGGCACCAGCTAAAATCAGACCAGTCTTGTTTTTCATTAGTTTATAGACTAGATAAGGAGTTAAACCAATCAAAATACGTGGGACGATAGCAATGATAGCTGAGTAGATGTTCCCGTTTGGGACGAATGGTGAGAAGAGGTAGCTTGTTGGTAGAATCGTAATAGTGTTAACGGTCAAGCTAAGTAGCCCCATCAAAAATCCAAGTGTAACCCCAACTCGTGGACCGTAAATAATGCTGGCAATAATGACAGGAATATGAACGATGGTCGGTTTGATTGGGAATGGAAAAAGGTTAAAGATAAGTGAGCTCAGAAAGTGTATCACGAGCATGGTTGCAAAAAAGATAGCAATGGGTGCAATATTAGAGCGTTTTTTCATCGAGAGTTTCCTTTATTCTTTCTAAAATAATTGTGAGGTCGGCTAAAGCTCCTCGTCCATGGTCTCCACAAGCTAGTAGGGATTCCTTAGGAGCAATCAGCTGATAGCCGTAGGTTTTTAATGTTTTCAGATTAGCCTGAGTTGCTGGATGGTCATACATTTTTGTATTCATAGCTGGTGCGATGAGTTTGGGAATATGACTTGGCAAGGCTAGAGCTGTACTGGTTACCATATTGTCCGCAAAGCCGTGGGCTAGTTTTGCAATAGTGTTAGCAGTTGCAGGTACTACGATAAATAGATCAGTTTCTTTTCCAAGTTCAATATGATTGACTTGATTTGGATAGGGTTCCTTCATGACATCCAAGTGAACAGGATTCTGTGAGAGTACCTGTAGTGTCAAAGGTTGGATAAACTCTGTAGCAGCCTGAGTCATTAAGACAGTGACTTGATGACCTTGTTTTTTTAGAGAACTGACTAAATCTGCCGACTTGTAAGAGGCGATAGACCCTGTTACAGCCAAGAGAATATGTGCCATAGCTTTCCTTTCTATGAATGATAGGCTTGAATTTTTTCAAGGAGGAGTTCTGCAATTTCTTCTTTAGTTTGGACTGTTTGAAGCTGATTTTTCTCAACAAAGATTGCACGATGCTGGTTTGCTGAGATTTGAGTCAGGTCATTTGCGATAATCAAGTCTGCTTGGTTCTTGATAAGACTTTTTCTGGCAATCTCGATGAGATAATCCTCAGAGACATCAACCAGCAGTTTGAAACCAATCAGATGAATAGCAGGATTCCATTCCTTGACTAGAGAGATGATTTTGGGTGTCTTTTTTAGGAACAAAACCTGAACCTCGTCAGCTGAAGAAATCTTAGCTTGATGATTTTGCTTGCTTAAAAATTCTTCCAAATTGGAACTAGATTGAACTTCCTCAAACCCTGTCATATAGACAGGAGTGTAATCGGACACCGCCATTGAGTGAATCAAGATCTGATAATCCTGAACACGTTCTTGCATTTCTAGTAGAAGGTCCTTGGTATTGTTAATTTCTCGAATATTTAGGTTGGGATGGGCTTCTGGCTTCAAAGCTCGTTTTGTAGTAATTAAACAAACTTCATGCCCTGCAGCAAGTAAAGTTTCTGTGATGATTTTGCCCAGGCGACCTGTAGAATGGTTAGTGATAGAGCGGACGCTATCGATAGCTTCACTGGTACCGCCCGATGTAACTAAAATTTTCATAGCACTATTGTACACAAAAATAAACGGTAAGTAAAATGAAAGTGATAAATTTTTGGTAAAAGGAAAGAATATAGTTTCAAACTATAAAGCCATATAAAATTTAAGAAAGGACTCTAAAAACCTTAAAAATAAGGGATATTTACGAACGTTTGGAGAGTTTAAGGATGTTAAAAATCTTGTTTTGTGTTATAATGAATTATCATATAAGAGGTTAGAGGAGTTTTGAATGAAAACAGATATTGAAATCGCACAGAGTATTGAGTTAAAACCAATCGTTGATGTTGTAGAGAAACTTGGTATTTCTTACGATGATTTGGAGTTGTATGGAAAGTACAAGGCTAAGCTCAGCTTTGATAAAATTCGTGCAGTTGAGAGCAATCCAGTTGGAAAATTGATTTTGGTTACTGCCATCAACCCAACACCTGCAGGTGAAGGAAAATCAACTATTACCATTGGTCTGGCGGATGCCTTGAACAAGATTGGCAAGAAAACCATGATTGCTATTCGTGAACCATCTCTTGGTCCAGTAATGGGGATTAAGGGTGGTGCGGCAGGTGGTGGTTATGCCCAAGTTCTGCCAATGGAAGACATCAACCTTCACTTTACTGGGGACATGCATGCCATTACGACTGCCAACAATGCGCTTTCTGCCTTGATTGACAACCACTTACACCAAGGAAATGAGTTGGGAATTGATCAACGTCGTATCCTCTGGAAACGTGTTGTGGACTTGAATGACCGTGCTCTTCGTCATGTAACCGTTGGACTTGGTGGTCCTCTAAATGGTATTCCTCGTGAGGATGGATTTGACATTACCGTCGCTTCAGAAATTATGGCCATTCTTTGTTTGGCAACAGACATCGAGGATTTGAAACGCCGTTTGGCTAACATTGTTATCGGATATCGTTACGACCGTACACCAGTTTCTGTAGGTGATTTGCAGGTTGAAGGCGCCTTAGCATTGATTTTGAAGGATGCTATTAAGCCGAACCTAGTTCAGACAATTTATGGTACACCTGCCTTTGTACATGGTGGTCCATTTGCTAATATCGCTCATGGCTGTAACTCTGTCTTAGCGACAAGCACAGCCCTTCACTTGGCTGATTACACAGTTACTGAAGCTGGTTTTGGTGCAGATCTTGGTGCTGAGAAATTCCTTGATATTAAAACACCAAACTTGCCAACTTCTCCAGATGCAGTAGTTATTGTCGCAACCCTTCGTGCCCTTAAGATGAATAGTGGCGTGGCTAAGGATGCTCTTACAGAGGAAAATGTGGAGGCAGTTCGTGCTGGTTTTGCTAACTTGAAACGCCACGTTGAAAATATCCGTAAATTTGGAGTACCTGCAGTCGTAGCTATTAACGAATTTGTATCTGATACAGAAGCTGAAATTGCAGCCTTGAAAGAACTTTGTGCCTCAATCGATGTACCAGTTGAGTTGGCAAGTGTCTGGGCTGATGGTGCAGAAGGTGGAGTAGCTCTTGCTGAAACAGTTGTCAAGACTATCGCTGAAAACCCATCTAACTATAAACGTTTGTATAACAATGACCTTTCTGTCCAAGAAAAGATTGAAAAGATTGTTACTGAAATCTACCGTGGTAGCAAAGTGAACTTTGAGAAGAAAGCTCAGACACAAATCGCTCAAATCGTTCAAAACGGTTGGGACAAATTGCCAATCTGTATGGCTAAGACTCAATATAGTTTTTCAGACAATCCTAATGCACTTGGAGCACCTGAAAACTTTGAAATTACCATTCGTGAATTGGTGCCAAAATTAGGTGCAGGCTTCATCGTTGCCTTAACTGGCGATGTCATGACCATGCCAGGCCTACCAAAACGTCCAGCAGCTCTCAACATGGATGTTGAAAGCGATGGAACTGTTCTAGGCTTGTTCTAGTATATTGCAATTGACTTTAAATGAGTTTGGAAATACTATCCAAGCTCATTTTTTATCTAGATATAAGAAGTTGCCTTCTACACGTAACCAGTCTAGGTAAAGATATTTTCCTTGAATTCTGATATAATAGAAATATTGACTTCAAGAGTAAGGAAGAGAAGATGAACGCATTATTAAATGGAATGAATGACCGTCAGGCTGAGGCGGTGCAAACGACAGAAGGTCCCTTGTTGATTATGGCGGGGGCTGGCTCTGGAAAGACCCGAGTTTTGACCCACCGCATTGCCTATCTGATTGATGAAAAGTTGGTCAATCCGTGGAATATCTTGGCCATTACCTTTACTAATAAGGCTGCGCGTGAGATGAAGGAGCGTGCTTATAGCCTCAATCCAGCCACTCAGGACTGTCTGATTGCGACCTTCCACTCCATGTGTGTTCGTATTTTGCGTCGCGATGCGGACCATATTGGCTACAACCGCAATTTTACAATTGTAGATCCTGGTGAACAGCGGACGCTCATGAAACGCATTCTCAAACAGTTGAACTTGGATCCTAAAAAATGGAATGAACGGAGCATTTTAGGGACCATTTCCAATGCTAAGAATGATTTGATTGATGATGTGGCTTATGCTGCTCAAGCTGGTGATATGTACACGCAAATCGTGGCCCAGTGTTATACTGCTTATCAAAAAGAGCTTCGTCAGTCGGAGTCGGTTGACTTTGATGATTTGATTATGCTGACCCTGCGTCTCTTTGATCAGAATCCTGATGTCTTGACCTACTATCAGCAGAAGTTTCAATACATCCACGTTGATGAATACCAAGATACCAACCATGCCCAGTACCAATTGGTCAAACTCTTGGCTTCGCGCTTTAAAAACATCTGTGTGGTTGGGGATGCGGATCAGTCTATCTACGGTTGGCGTGGTGCTGATATGCAGAATATCTTGGACTTTGAAAAGGATTATCCCCAAGCCAAGGTTGTTTTATTGGAGGAGAATTACCGTTCAACTAAAACTATTCTCCAAGCGGCCAACGAGGTCATTAAAAACAATAAAAATCGCCGTCCTAAGAATCTCTGGACTCAAAATGCTGATGGGGAGCAAATTGTTTACTATCGTGCCAATGATGAACTAGATGAGGCTGTATTTGTAGCCAGAACTATCGATGAACTTGGTCGGAGTCAAAACTTCCTTCACAAGGATTTTGCAGTTCTCTATCGTACTAATGCGCAGTCCCGTACTATTGAGGAAGCCTTGCTCAAGTCAAATATCCCTTATACCATGGTTGGCGGAACCAAGTTCTACAGCCGTAAGGAAATCCGAGATATTATCGCTTACCTCAATATTATTGCCAATTTGAGTGACAATATCAGTTTTGAGCGTATTATCAACGAGCCTAAACGTGGAATTGGGCCAGGTACAGTTGAGAAAATCCGTGATTTTGCCAATACTCAAGAGATGTCTATGCTGGATGCTTCAGCCAATATCATGTTATCTGGTATCAAGGGTAAAGCAGCCCAGTCTATCTGGGATTTTGCCAATATGATTCTAGATTTACGGGAGCAGCTAGACCACTTAACTATTACTGAGTTGGTTGAGACTGTCCTTGAAAAAACAGGTTATGTCGATATTCTTAATACCCAAGCGACTCTAGAAAGCAAGGCTCGGGTTGAAAATATCGAAGAGTTCCTTTCTGTAACGAAAAACTTTGATGACACCTCTGATGGGCCAGAAGAGGAAACTGGTCTGGACAAACTGAGTCGTTTCTTAAATGACTTGGCCTTGATTGCCGACACAGATTCAGGTAGTCAGGAGACATCAGAAGTGACCTTGATGACCCTACATGCTGCCAAAGGTCTCGAGTTTCCAGTTGTCTTTTTGATCGGGATGGAAGAAAATGTCTTTCCACTTAGTCGTGCGGCTGAAGATCTAGATGAACTAGAAGAAGAACGCCGTCTGGCTTATGTAGGAATTACGCGTGCAGAGAAAATTCTCTATCTGACAAATGCCAATTCGCGCCTGCTTTTTGGTCGTACCAACTACAACCGACCGACTCGTTTTATTAACGAAATCAGTTCAGACTTACTTGAGTATCAAGGTCTGGCTCGTCCAGCAAATACAAGCTTTAAGGCATCTTATAGCAGTGGTGGTCTTGCCTTCGGTCAAGGCATGAGTCTTGCGCAGGCCCTCCAAGACCGTAAACGCGGTGTGGCACCAAAAACTATTCAGTCAAGTGGTCTCCCATTTGGTCAATTTACAGCTGGTGCAAAATCAGCGTCTAGCGATACAAATTGGTCCATTGGTGACATTGCCCTCCACAAGAAGTGGGGAGAGGGAACTGTTCTGGAAGTTTCAGGTAGCGGTGCTACTCAGGAATTAAAAATCAATTTCCCAGAAGTAGGTTTGAAAAAACTTTTAGCCAGTGTGGCTCCAATTGAGAAAAAAATCTAATTTTCCATCCTTCTCACGAATAATAAAGTGAGGAGGATTTTTATGTATAGTATTTCATTCCAAGAAGATTCACTATTACCAAGAGAAAGACTGGCCAAAGAAGGAGTCGAAGCGCTCAGTAATCAAGAGTTGTTAGCTATTTTACTTAGGACTGGAACACGTCACGCTAGCGTTTTTGAAATTGCCCAGAAAGTCTTGAGCAATCTTTCAAGCCTAACGGATTTGAAAAAAATGACCCTGCAGGAATTACAGAGTCTATCTGGTATTGGGCGCGTTAAGGCCATAGAATTACAAGCAATGATTGAACTGGGGCATCGTATTCACAAGCATGAGACCATTGAGATGGAAAGTATTCTTAGTAGTCAAAAGTTGGCCAAGAAGATGCAACAGGAATTGGGGGACAAAAAACAAGAGCACCTGGTGGCGCTCTATCTCAATACTCAAAATCAAATCATCCATCAACAGACCATTTTTATCGGTTCTGCAACTCGTAGTATCGCTGAGCCGCGAGAGATTCTTCACTATGCTATCAAGCATATGGCGACTTCTCTCATATTGGTTCACAATCATCCTTCGGGAGCGGTGGCCCCTAGTCGAAATGATGATCATGTTACAAAACTTGTAAAAGACGCCTGTGATCTGATGGGGATTGTCCTCTTGGACCATTTGATTGTCTCACATTCTAGTTACTTTAGTTACCGTGAAAAAACAGATTTAATCTAAAGTTCATTAACGACATAGTCAAAGAGGTTTTTATCTTTGGGACGATTTTCAAATAGAAACTCTGGATGCCATTGGACACCGAGAAAGGCGACATCATCCGTACTCATGACAGCTTCAATGATACCATCCTTAGGATCATGAGCTGCAATCTTTAAGTTAGGTGCTAAATCCTTGATGCTCTGATGGTGGAAGGAGTTGATATGGGAGATTTCTCCATAGATTTCTCGAAGAACTGTATCAGGCTCTGTCATCAAGCGTTGAGTTGTGTACTCAGCAGAACAATCCTGCCAATGGTCTTCGATATCTTGGTACAAAGTTCCACCCATGGCAACGTTAAAGAGTTGAGTTCCACGGCAGACAGAAAAAATTGGCTTTTTCTGTTTAATAGCTTCCTTGATGAGGGCTAGTTCGAAGATATCTCTTTGAAGGTGGTAGTCATCGCTATCAATGGTTTTTGGTTCACCATAGAATTTTGGATCAACATTTTGCCCACCTGTCAAGATGAGCTTGTCAATCATACTGATATAGTGGCAGGCCATTTCTTGATCACCAATCGGTAGGATGATGGGAATCCCTCCAGCGTCTTTAACGCCTTCCACAAAGCCTTTTGCTACGTAGCTCATCATGATGTCATCATCTGGATGAGTTTTTTCGTTTCCTGTAATCCCAATAACTGGTTTTTTCATAAAATGATTTTCGCTTTCTAATCCTCTTTTCGCATGAAGTAGAGGAGGGTTTGGAGTTCACTTGTCAAATCGACATACTGAACGACCACGTCTTTTGGTAAATGCAGATGGACTGGTGAAAAACTGAGAATTCCTTTCACGCCAGCATCTACCAAGAGATTGGCAACCTCTTGTGACTTGACGCTGGGAACAGTCAGGATAGCAGTCTTCACATCAGCATCCTTGATTTTATCCTTGATTTGAGAAATCCCGTAAATGGGAATTCCATCAGGAGTTTGGGTACCTACTTCGGGATGGTCATCAAGATCAAAGGCCATGATAATCTTCATCTTGTTACGCTCGTGAAAGCGGTAGTGAAGAAGGGCATGGCCCATATTTCCAATACCCACAAGCATGACATTGGTGATGGAGTTATCATTGAGCAAATCGGCAAAAAACGTCATCAGTTTTTTGACATCATAGCCAAATCCACGCCGACCTAGTTCACCAAAATAGGAAAAATCACGACGTACGGTCGCTGAATCAATACCGATAGCCTCTGCAATTTGTTTAGAGTTGGCACGTTCAATCTTTTCTGCATGAAATCTCTTAAAAATTCGATAGTAGAGAGAGAGTCTTTTTGCTGTAGCTTTTGGAATAGCAGACTGTTTATCTTTCACAAAATCACAACCTTTCTATTCTTCTATTTTATAGAAACATTGTGAAAAAATCAACAAAAATAAGAAAAAACTAAGAAAAATCTTAGTTTTGATGTAAAAAATCTGCATCTGATAGAAAACGGTAGAGGTCTCCGACCAGTCCTTGGTAAACTTCCTGCCCTTTAAAGGTCAAAGAAGTTACATAAAGTGTATCTGGCAGAGTCACACATCCTGACAGAGCCAGCATGAGAGCCTCGTAATCCTCATATTTGAGAGTCCGCTCTACATGATAGCTGTCTTTATAGGTCAGTTCAAACATTTTGGCTCTATCTTTCCGATTTTGTAAAGACACCACGTTCTACCAAGCTATCCATGAGGAAATAGAATTTTTCCTGATGAATGTGGTGGTCTTCTGATTTGAAAATATCAACTAGACGTAGCCCAAACTTGTCAGTGATATTGATTTTAGCACCTGTAAGTTCCTTGTTAATGATGATTTTGAGTTGGAATCCCTCACCGCTGTTCGGAACTTTTTCCAAAAGGCGAGTCAGTTCATAGTTGCCAACCTTAGTCTCAAAAAAGGTGTTGTCCTTAAGGGTGAATTTTTTAACAGAAGGGCTAAGAGTGTAGTCGTAACGACAATTTTTTAACTGAATGGTTTTTTCAAATGCCATATGGCTAACCTCCGATAATTTCTTTTAAGGTTTTTGCGAGGGTATGTAGGTCTTCAACAGTATTTTCTGGCGACAAACTGATACGAACGGATTCCTTCAGACGTTCTGAATTTGCCCCGTACATGGCTTCAAGAACATGGCTGGATTGTACAATGCCCGCAGTGCAGGCTGAGCCAGTAGAGATTGAAATTCCAGCCAAATCTAGACGAAGGAGTAAGAGGTCATTTTTCTGGCCAGGAAATCCAATATTGAGAACATAAGGGAGATGGTGTTTGCTTCTATTCAGGTAATACTGAACTCCCTCTAGCTCTGCCAGAAAGACAGTTTCTAGATTTTGTACATGTTGAAAATGTTCTTCTTGTTTTTCTAGGTCTTCTTTTAGGGCTACAACCATGCCTATGATGGCAGCTAAATTTTCAGTTCCTGCACGTTTTTTCTGTTCTTGGTCTCCGCCATGTAGATAGGAATCAAAATCCATGCTTGATGCGTAGAGAAAGCCGATTCCCTTAGGACCATGAAATTTATGGGCAGAAGCAGTGAGAAAATCAATGCCCAATTCTTCGGGATGAACTGGTATTTTACCAATAGCTTGAACTGCATCGACATGATAGGCAGCAGGGTGTTGTTTGAGTATTTGGCCAATTTCAGCAATGGGAAGTAGGTTTCCTGTCTCATTATTGGCAAACATGGTAGAAACCAAAATCGTATCGTCACGTAAAGCTTTTTGAATTTGTTGGGCTGTGATTTCTTGATTTTCTGGCTGGATAATGGTTGCTTCAAACCCAAAGTGTTGAACCAAGTAATCAATGGTTTCAAGGACGGCATGGTGCTCAATGGCAGTTGTGATGATGTGTTTTCCTTGTTCTTGATGACGAAGGCAGTAGCCAATGATAGCAGTATTGTTGCCTTCAGTCCCACCAGAAGTGAAAAAGATATGTTGAGGTTTTGTCCCCAGTAACTGAGCTAGTTCCTGACGAGCTTCTCGCAAGAGTTTGCCAGCTTGACGACCATGACCATGAATACTAGATGGATTGCCATGGGTTTCTTGCATAACCTTGGTCATAGCTGAAATAGCAACTGCTGACATAGGAGTCGTTGCAGCATTGTCCAAATAAATCAAAGAATCACCTTATTTCTTTTTGTTGTAGGCAAAGAGTGGGCTGACTGGTTTTCTTTCGTGGATACGGACGATAGCATCACCAATTAACTCACTAGCAGTGATGTAGCATACGTTTTTAGGAGTTTTTTCTTTTGTTGCTACTGAATCAGTCACAAGAATTTCTTTAATCTTAGTATTGTCAAGAAGTTCAGCAGCTCCTTCAACGAAGAGACCGTGGCTAGAAACAGCATAAATTTCTGTAGCTCCTTCACGTTCAACGATTTTAGCAGCTTCAGAGAAGGTACGTCCTGTATTAAGAATATCATCAATCAAGATGGCTTTCTTACCTTCAACATCACCGATGATATAACCTTCGTTACGAGTTGCATCGTCTTGAGGGTAGTCGATAATGGCGATAGGAGCATCAAGATACTCAGCCAAGCTACGAGCACGTTTCACACCTGAATTTTTAGGGCTAACGACAACAACATCTGAGCCAAGGAGCCCCTTATCGCAGTAATGTTTTGCAAATAGAGGAACTGTATAGAGGTTGTCAACAGGAATATCAAAGAAGCCTTGCACCTGAACAGCATGCAAATCCAGCGTAAGAACACGGTCAACTCCAGCCTTAACTAACATATTAGCAACTAGTTTAGCTGTAAGTGGCTCACGTGGTGAAGCAATGCGGTCTTGACGTGCATAGCCAAAATATGGAAGGACAACGTTGATACTGTGGGCACTTGCACGCACACAAGCGTCAACCATGATCAACAATTCCATTAGGTGGTTGTTAACAGGGAAACTTGTTGATTGGATGATGTAAACATCATAACCACGGACACTTTCTTCGATATTTACTTGGATTTCTCCGTCTGAAAATTGACGTGATGATAGTTTTCCAAGTGGGACACCAACAGCTTGAGCAATTTTCTGTGCAATTTCTTGATTAGAGTTGAGTGCGAAAAGTTTCATGTTTTTTCTATCTGACATTATAGACCGTCCTCTGTAAACTTTTTAAATCCTAGTCATATCTGCCTAGCCTATATGAACAGGGATTTTTGTATTTTATCTTTTCTATTTTACCAAAAAATAGAGATTATTTCAGCTATTTTTCATGCTTTTGACAAATCGGACCAATTTTGAGGGAGCTTTTTGATAAGCAATCTGATTTTCCTCTAAAAATTGCTGGAAATCTTGTTTCCCTTGCTCGTGATTCTCAACTTCAAGCTCTAATTCGTAATCTGTAATATCAAAGTACTGACTTTCATCCAGCGCCATGAGACCAATAGCTGTTTGCATTTCATAGCGAAGTGTCGTTAGACAACCAAGAATCTGCCATTTACTAGTTTTAATACCATGTTTCGCCAATTCATCCAGTACTAGCCCTTGAGGAAGTTTTTTCTTGCTCAGATAGTTTTCAGCATCTTTTAGTTGCAATTTTTGATTGTATTCCATGTTTCCGACACTTTGTGGGACTTTGAGTGTCAATTCTGCCCAATCTTCAAAAGTGCGAATGCGCAAAGCAACTTTCTTTTCTCGCAGTTCAAAATCAGGCGTGTCTATGTAGTAATTTTTTTGAAGAACAGGAGTGACGTCTGTGAACTGGTCTTTTAGACGATTATATTCATCTTTTTTCAAGAGTGTTTTCAATTCAATTTCTAAATGTTTCAATTTTCTTACCTTTTCTTTGTCTATGAAAGCGGATTATATGATATAATAGCATTGTATTTATTGTATATGAATCTGGAGAAAAAATCAAAGATATTTTTGAAGGATAATATGAGAACAAGGGAGAATATATGACCTTAGAATGGGAAGAATTTCTAGATCCTTACATTCAAGCTGTTGGTGAGTTAAAGATTAAACTACGTGGTATTCGGAAGCAATATCGTAAGCAAAATAGGCATTCTCCGATTGAGTTTGTGACTGGCCGAGTCAAGCCAATTGAGAGCATCAGGGAAAAAATGGCTCGGCGTGGCATTACTTATGTGACCTTAGAGCACGATTTGCAAGATATTGCTGGTTTGCGTGTGATGGTTCAGTTTGTAGATGACGTCAAGGAAGTAGTGGAGATTTTGCGCAAGCGTCAGGATATGCGGATCATACAGGAGCGAGATTACATTACTCATCGAAAAGCATCAGGCTATCGTTCCTATCATGTGGTAGTAGAATATACGGTTGACACTATCAATGGTGCTAAAACCATTTTGGCGGAAATTCAAATACGTACCTTGGCCATGAATTTCTGGGCAACGATAGAACATTCTCTCAACTACAAGTACCAAGGGGATTTCCCAGAGGAGATAAAGAAGCGACTGGAAATTACAGCCAAGATTGCTCATCAGTTGGATGAAGAAATGGGTAAAATTCGAGATGATATCCAGGAAGCCCAGGCACTTTTTGATCCTTTGAGTAGAAAATTAAATGATGGTGTAGGAAACAGTGACGATACAGATGAAGAATACAGGTAAAAGAATTGACCTGATAGCTAATAGAAAACCGCAGAGTCAAAGGGTTTTGTATGAATTGCGAGATCGTTTGAAGAGAAATCAGTTTATACTCAATGATACCAATCCAGATATCGTTATTTCCATCGGTGGGGATGGTATGCTCTTGTCGGCCTTTCATAAGTACGAAAACCAGCTTGACAAGGTCCGCTTCATTGGTGTTCACACTGGACATTTGGGCTTCTATACGGACTACCGTGATTTTGAGTTGGATAAGCTAGTGACTAATTTGCAGCTAGATACCGGAGCAAGAGTCTCTTACCCTGTTCTAAATGTGAAGGTCTTTCTTGAAAATGGTGAAGTGAAGATTTTTAGAGCACTAAATGAAGCCAGCATCCGCAGGTCTGATCGAACCATGGTGGCGGATGTTGTGATTAACGGTGTCCACTTTGAACGTTTTCGTGGAGATGGGCTAACAGTTTCGACACCGACTGGTAGTACAGCCTATAACAAGTCGCTCGGTGGAGCTGTTTTACACCCAACCATTGAAGCTTTGCAATTAACGGAAATTGCCAGCCTTAACAATCGTGTCTATCGAACGCTGGGTTCGTCTATTATTGTTCCTAAGAAGGATAAGATTGAACTTATTCCAACAAGAAACGATTACCATACCATTTCGGTTGACAATAGCGTTTATTCCTTCCGTAATATTGAGCGAATTGAGTATCAAATCGACCATCATAAGATTCACTTTGTCGCATCACCTAGCCATACCAGTTTCTGGAACCGTGTTAAGGATGCTTTCATCGGCGAGGTGGACGAATGAGGTTTGAATTTATCGCAGATGAGCATGTCAAGGTCAAGACCTTCTTAAAAAAGCACGAGGTTTCTAAGGGGCTGCTAGCTAAGATTAAGTTTCGAGGCGGAGCTATTCTGGTCAATGATCAACCACAAAATGCGACGTATCTATTGGATATTGGAGACCGAGTTATCATCGATATTCCTGCTGAGGAAGGCTTTGAAACTCTAGAAGCTATCGAGAGACCATTAGATATTTTCTATGAGGATGACCATTTTCTAGTCTTGAATAAACCCTATGGAGTGGCTTCTATTCCTAGTGTTAATCACTCCAATACCATCGCTAATTTTATCAAGGGTTACTATGTCAAGCAAGACTATGAAAATCAGCAGGTTCACATTGTGACCAGACTTGATAGGGACACTTCTGGCTTGATGCTCTTTGCAAAGCACGGTTATGCCCATGCACGACTAGACAAGCAGTTGCAGAAGAAGTCCATTGAAAAACGCTACTTTGCTTTGGTTAAAGGTGATGGATACTTGGAGTCAGAGGGGGAAATTATTGCCCCGATTGCGCGTGATGAAGACTCCATTATTACCAGACGCGTAGCTAAAGGTGGAAAGTATGCTCATACTTCTTACAAGATTGTAGCATCTTATGGGAATATTCATTTGGTAGACATTTGCCTGCACACTGGTCGAACCCACCAAATACGAGTCCATTTTTCTCATATTGGTTTCCCTTTGTTGGGCGATGACTTGTACGGAGGTAGTCTGGATGACGGTATTCAACGTCAGGCCCTGCATTGCCATTACCTATCTTTTTATCATCCATTTTTAGAGCAAGACTTGCAGTTAGAAAGTCCCTTGCCGGATGATTTTAGCAACCTTATTAACCAGTTATCAACTAATACTCTATAAAAATTGTTTCAGAGTATAATTATTATCTTAAAGGAGAAAACTCATGGAAGTTTTTGAAAGTCTCAAAGCCAACTTGGTTGGTAAAAATGCTCGTATCGTTCTCCCTGAAGGGGAAGAGCCTCGTATTCTTCAAGCGACTAAACGCCTGGTAAAAGAAACAGAAGTGATTCCTGTTTTGCTTGGAAATCCTGAAAAAATTAAAATTTATCTTGAAATCGAAGGGATCATGGATGGTTATGAAGTCATCGACCCTCAACACTACGATAAATTTGAAGAAATGGTTGCTGCCTTGGTAGAACGTCGCAAGGGCAAAATGTCTGAAGAAGATGCACGCAAGGTTTTGGTTGAAGATGTCAATTACTTTGGTGTTATGTTGGTTTACTTGGGCTTGGTTGATGGAATGGTGTCAGGAGCGATTCACTCAACAGCTTCAACAGTTCGTCCAGCCCTTCAAATCATCAAAACTCGTCCAAATGTAACTCGTACTTCAGGTGCCTTCCTCATGGTTCGTGGTACTGAACGTTACTTATTTGGAGACTGTGCCATCAACATCAATCCAGATGCAGAAGCTTTGGCTGAAATTGCGATCAACTCAGCAATCACAGCTAAGATGTTTGGCATCGAACCTAAAATTGCTATGCTAAGCTATTCTACTAAAGGTTCAGGATTTGGAGAAAGTGTTGATAAGGTTGTTGAAGCAACTAAAATTGCTCACGACTTGCGTCCTGACCTTGAAATCGATGGTGAGTTGCAATTTGATGCAGCCTTTGTTCCTGAAACTGCAGCTCTGAAAGCTCCTGGAAGTACGGTAGCTGGTCAAGCAAATGTCTTCATCTTCCCAGGTATCGAGGCAGGAAATATCGGCTACAAGATGGCAGAACGTCTTGGTGGTTTTGCGGCTGTTGGACCTGTTTTGCAAGGTTTGAACAAGCCAGTTAACGACCTTTCTCGTGGATGTAATGCTGATGATGTTTACAAGTTGACCCTTATCACAGCAGCCCAAGCAGTTCATCAATAAGATTTAGTCCTCTTTCCTTTGGGAAGAGGCTTTTTATACTCAATGAAAATCAAAGAGCAAACTAGGAAACTAGCCGCAGGCTGTACTTGAGTACGGCAAGGCGACGTTGACGTGGTTTGAATTTGATTTTCGAAGAGTATTAATACTAGGAAAAGGACAGTTAGAATCTTCTGTGTTATACTAGGGATATGTTAGATTTGAAAGAATACGGTATTGTCATGTGGCCAGAGGAGAAGATTGTTTCTTTCCGTGAAAAACTTCTCGCTTGGTATGATGAAAACAAAAGAGATTTACCGTGGCGTAGAAGTAAAAATCCTTATCATATCTGGGTATCTGAAATTATGCTCCAGCAGACCAGGGTGGATACGGTTATTCCTTATTACGAACGATTCTTGGACTGGTTTCCAACTGTGGAAAGTTTGGCAACGGCCACTGAAGAGCGTTTGTTGAAGGCTTGGGAAGGTTTGGGTTATTATTCTCGAGTACGCAATATGCAGGCTGCGGCCCAGCAGATTATGACTGACTTTGGTGGTCAATTTCCAAATACCTATGAAGGAATTTCCAGTTTAAAAGGAATTGGCCCTTACACAGCAGGCGCGATTTCCAGTATTGCTTTTAATTTGTCTGAGCCAGCTGTAGATGGTAATGTTATGCGTGTTTTGGCCCGTCTGTTCGAAGTCAACCATGATATTGGGATTCCAAGTAATCGCAAAATTTTTCAGGTAATGATGGAAATCTTGATTGATCCAGAACGTCCAGGTGACTTTAATCAAGCTTTGATGGATTTAGGGTCTGATATTGAGGCGCCTGTAAATCCCAGACCAGAAGAAAGCCCAGTTAAGGACTTTAGTGCGGCATATCAGAATGGTACAATGGACCGTTATCCAATCAAGGTTCCCAAGAAAAAGCCAGTTCCTATTTATCTTAAAGCCTTAGTTGTGAAAAATTCTCAGGGACAATTTTTACTTGAAAAAAATGAAAGTGAAAAGCTATTGGCAGGTTTTTGGCATTTCCCACTGGTAGAAGTAGATAACTTTTCGCAAGAGGAGCAGTTTGACCTCTTTCATCAGGTTGCGGAAGAAAGTGTGAACTTTGGTCCCAGTCCAGAGGAGAGTTTTCAGCAGGACTATGACTTAGATGTTGATTGGCTTGATGTTTATTTTGAGACTGTCAAGCATATCTTTAGCCATCGCAAGTGGCATGTTCAAATTGTAGCAGGTCAGGTGACTGACTTCCATGATTTTTCAGATAGAGAAGTTCGCTGGCTTTCACCAGAAGAATTCAAGAATGTTCCACTTGCCAAACCCCAACAAAAAATCTGGCAGGCTTATGCAAAAGCCAACTTAGACAGTAGCAAAGATTAGCTATTGTGTCTTCTTGTTATTTTTTTGGTATAATAGTAGAGAAAAAGGTGAACAAATGAAAAAAATATTAATTGTAGATGATGAGAAACCAATCTCGGATATTATCAAGTTTAATATGACCAAGGAAGGTTACGAGGTTGTAACTGCTTTTAACGGTCGTGAAGCGCTAGAGCAATTTGAAGCAGAGCAACCAGATATTATTATTCTGGATTTGATGCTTCCCGAAATTGATGGCTTAGAAGTTGCTAAGACTATTCGCAAGACTAGTAGTGTGCCTATTATCATGCTTTCAGCTAAGGATAGCGAATTTGATAAGGTTATCGGTTTAGAGCTTGGTGCAGATGACTATGTAACCAAACCCTTCTCAAATCGTGAGTTGCAGGCGCGTGTCAAAGCCCTTCTTCGTCGCACGGACTTGGTTTCTGTAGATAATCAAGAATCAGATGAAAAGAAAACCCAACCCTTGCAAATTGGGGACTTGGAGATTGTACCAGATGCTTATGTAGCTAAAAAATACGGTGAAGAACTAGATTTAACTCATCGTGAATTTGAGCTTTTGTATCACTTGGCTTCTCATATCGGTCAAGTAATTACGCGAGAACACTTACTTGAAACGGTCTGGGGTTACGATTATTTCGGAGATGTTCGAACAGTTGACGTAACTATCAGACGTTTGCGTGAGAAGATTGAAGATACACCAAGTCGTCCAGAGTATATCCTAACACGTCGCGGTGTTGGTTATTATATGAGAAATAATGATTGAATTTATTAGAAAAAATATTCTTACTAGTGATTTTATCTTCATTTTAATTTTATTGGGTTTTATCTTGATTGTTACCTTACTTTTGCTAGAAAATCGGCGAGATAATATTCGGTTGAAGCAAATTAATCAAAAGGTGAAAGACCTGATTGCAGGAGATTATTCTCAGGTATTGGATATGCAGGGAAGCTCTGAAATCACTAATATTACCAATAATCTCAATGATTTATCAGAAGTAATCCGTTTGACCCAAGAAAATCTGGAACAAGAGAGTAAACGATTGCACAGTATCCTCTCATACATGACAGACGGAGTCCTTGCGACCAATCGTCGTGGCAAGATTACTATGATTAATGACATGGCTAAGAAACAGCTAGGTGTTCAGAAAGAAGAGGTTCTCAATAAAAGTATTCTAGAATTGCTTAAGATTGAAGATGAGTATGAACTTCGTGATTTGATTACCCAAGTTCCTGAACTCATGATTGATTCTCAGGATGCCAATGGTGAGTATCTGAGCCTTCGTGTACGCTTCGCCTTGGTGCGTCGTGAGTCTGGATTTATCTCAGGTTTGGTAGCTGTTTTGCATGATACGACGGAGCAGGAGAAGGAAGAACGCGAACGAAGACTCTTTGTTTCCAACGTTAGTCATGAGTTACGGACGCCTCTGACTAGTGTAAAATCCTATCTTGAAGCCTTGGATGAGGGAGCCTTGTCAGAACCTGTTGCACCAGACTTTATCAAGGTGTCTCTAGACGAAACCAACCGTATGATGCGGATGGTGACAGACCTTCTCCATCTTTCTCGAATTGATAATGCAACTAGTCACCTAGATGTGGAACTGATTAACTTCACAGCCTTTATTACCTTTATTCTTAACCGCTTTGATAAGATGAGGGGATCAGACGAAGAAAAGAAATATGAATTGGTTAGAGATTATCCGATTACGTCTGTCTGGATTGAAATTGATACAGACAAAATGACACAGGTGATTGATAATATTCTCAACAATGCCATTAAATATTCTCCAGATGGTGGAAAAATCACAGTGACCATGAAGACGACTGATGATCAGATGATTTTATCCATCTCAGACCAAGGATTGGGTATTCCTAAGCAGGATTTGCCACGTATCTTTGACCGTTTCTACCGTGTGGATCGTGCTAGAAGCCGTGCTCAAGGTGGAACAGGGCTGGGACTGTCTATCGCTAAAGAAATTATCAAACAGCATAAGGGCTTTATTTGGGCCAAAAGTATATATGGTAAGGGATCAACCTTTACCATTGTGCTCCCTTATGATAAGGATGCAGTGAAAGAAGAAGTATGGGAGGACGAAATAGAAGACCAGAATGAGTGAAACAGGCTTTAAATACAGTATTTTAGCGTCGGGTTCCAGTGGAAATTCCTTTTATCTGGAAACCCCAAAAAAGAAACTATTAGTGGATGCAGGCTTATCTGGTAAGAAAATCACCAGCCTACTTGCTGAAATTAATCGCAAACCAGAAGACTTGGATGCTATCTTGATTACGCATGAGCATTCTGACCATATCCATGGAGTAGGAGTTTTGGCTCGCAAGTATGGTATGGATTTGTATGCTAATGAAAAGACCTGGCAGGCTATGGAAAATAGCAAGTATCTTGGCAAGGTGGATTCATCTCAGAAGCACATTTTTGAGATGGGTAAAACCAAAACCTTTGGAGATATTGACATCGAGAGTTTTGGTGTAAGCCATGATGCAGTCGCACCGCAGTTCTATCGCTTTATGAAGGATGATAAGAGTTTTGTCATGCTGACTGATACAGGTTATGTTAGTGATCGAATGGCAGGAATTGTCGAAAATGCAGATGGCTATCTTATCGAGTCCAACCATGATGTAGAGATTTTGCGAGCAGGTTCTTACGCTTGGCGACTAAAACAACGAATCCTATCGGATCTCGGTCACCTTTCTAACGAGGACGGTGCTGAAGCTATGATTCGTACCTTGGGAAACCGCACTAAGAGGATCTACCTTGGGCATTTATCTAAGGAAAACAATATCAAGGAACTGGCTCACATGACCATGGTTAATCAGCTAGCACAAGCTGATTTAGGTGTAGGAGTAGACTTTAAGGTTTACGATACCTCACCGGATACCGCAACACCATTGACAGAGATATAAAAAAGAAGGCGAATGTGCCTTCTTTTATATATTTTAGTAGAGATTTGGTGTGGTATAATGTTTACAAATGATATAGGAGAAATGATGTGAAAAGAAAATGGTTATTCAAGGATTATTATGACACAACGATTATCATACTTACGTTAATATCCGTTGTTCTTGTCTTGCTTGGATTTGCTGAGATGATTGATTTAGACAATCCTCCATACAGTATTATTGACATACAACTTTGGTTTGTGTTTGTGGTAGATTATGGTTGTCGGTTCTTTTCAAGTAAAGAAAAATGGCGCTTTATTCTTGAAAATATTTTTGATTTATTGGCTATTCTCCCTTTAAATGCTATTTTCATAGTTTTTCGATTAGGGCGTATCTTCCGCTTAGCAAGGATGACAAAATTACTGAAACTGACTCGTTTACTTAGAATAATTGGACTTACAGGTAAATTAGAAAGAAAAATTAGTAGATTCTTACGAACAAATGGCCTGATTTATATCTTATATGTTAATATCTTTATCGTTCTAGTAGGAAGTTCAATTTTATCTGTAGTTGAAGAAAAATCCTTCTCAGATAGTCTCTGGTGGGCTCTTGTAACTGTAACGACAGTTGGTTATGGGGATATTATTCCTACTTCGATTTTTGGTAAATGGTTAGCTGTTTTATTAATGCTTGTCGGTATTGGAACAATAGGAATGTTAACGAGTGCCTTGACGAACTTTTTTGTAAAAGATAATCCAGATGAACAGATAAAACTTGATAAACTCCAAGATGAATTGTCTAGTCAGAGAATGTTACTAGAGAGACAATCCGAGAAGATAGAAGAACTGCATAGAATGATACAAGATTTGATTGAAAAAAGGTAATTTTGACCATTTAAAAACCACTCGATGAGTGGCTTTTTTACAATCCTGCAAAATCTTTGATTTCTTGTGCTGACATTGAAGAGTCGCAACGGACATTGATTTGTCCATCTACAATGTGAACGAAGCCTGGTACAGTTGGAATTCCGTAGCGTGAGCGGAATGCTTGCAACTCATTGAGTTGGCTTGGTTCTTCACTGTTGATGAAGTAGATGTGAGCTTTGGTTTCAGCTACGACACCTGCCAAAGTACCTGCAAATTTACGGCAGTAAGGGCAAGTTTTGCGACCGATAAAGAAGGTTGCAGTTTCTTTTTTATCAAGAGCTTCTTGTGCACGCGCAACTGTAGTGACTTCAAGGTCTTTGATATTATCTAAAAATTGTTCCATGAGATTACCTCGCTTTCATTGATATGTCTAGTATGCCATAAAGTTTCTAAAATTGCTTAGATTTGATACGAAAAAAAGATGAGATTGGTTTGTCTCATCTTTTATAGGTCTTTATTTTACAAAAGCATTGATTTCTGCTTCGATGTTAGCAATCTTAGCTTGTGATTCTTCGTTGGTTTCACCTACAACGGCAATGTAGAACTTGATTTTTGGTTCTGTCCCTGAAGGGCGAACGGCAATCCATGAACCGTCAGCAAGTGTGTATTTCAACACATCACTTGGAGGAGTTGTTAAGTTTGTAACAGTACCGTCAGCAGCAGTAGCAGTTTGTGCCTTGAAGTCTTCTACGACAGTGATAGCTGTTGCATTCCATTCTTTTGGAGCATTGTTACGGAATTTAGCCATAATCGCTTTGATTTGTTCAGCACCATCGACACCTGAAAGGGTAACAGAGATAGTTTTTTCTGCGTAGTAGCCGTATTCTTTGTAGATTTCTTCGATACCGTCAGCAAGTGTCAAACCACGAGAACGGTAGTAGGCAGCAAGTTCAGCAACGACAAGAACAGCTTGGATAGCGTCTTTATCACGTACGAATGGTTTAATCAAGTAACCGAAGCTTTCTTCAAATCCCATCATGTAAGTGTGATTGTGTTTTTCTTCGAATTCTTGGATTTTTTCAGCGATAAATTTGAAACCTGTCAAAACATTGAACATAGTAGCGCCGTAGCTTTCAGCAATCTTCGTCACCAAGTCAGTTGATACGATAGATTTACAGAGTGCTGCATTTTCAGGCAGAGTTCCAGCATTTTTGTGGGCTTCCAAGATGTATTTAGCCATGATAGCACCGATTTGGTTACCTGAAAGGTTGAGGTAGCTACCATCTTTTTGAAGAACTTCAACACCAACACGGTCAGCATCAGGGTCAGTTGCGACAAGAACATCTGCACCAACTTGACGACCAAGTTCTTCAGCAAGGGCAAAGGCTGCTTGGCTTTCTGGGTTTGGAGATTTTACAGTTGAGAAGTCTGGGTCAGCAGTTGCTTGAGCTTCTACGACTTGAACAGAGTCAAATCCTGCTTGGGCAAGAGCACGACGAGCCAACATTTCCCCAGTACCATGAAGTGGTGTGTAGACAATCTTCATGTCCTTACCGAATTCTTCAATCAAGGCTGGGTTGATGTTCACATCTTTGACTTCTTTGAGGTATTCTACATCGACAGCTTCGCCGATAACTTCAATCAAGCCAGAAGCTTTTTCAGCTTCCACATCAGCAACTTCAACTGCAAATGGATTTTCGATTGCACGGATATAAGTAGTCAAAGCGTCTGCGTCGTGTGGAGGCATTTGTCCACCGTCTTCACCGTAAACCTTGTATCCGTTAAATGGTGCAGGGTTGTGGCTGGCTGTGACCATGATACCTGCGAAACAGTTGAGGTGACGAACTGCAAATGAGAGTTCTGGAGTTGGACGAAGGCTTTCAAATACATAAGATTTGATACCGTGTTTAGCAAGAACTGCCGCAGATTCAAAGGCAAACTCTGGTGAGAAGTGACGGCTATCGTAGGCGATTGCTACACCACGTTCTTTTTCATTTCCACCTTTTGACTCAATCAAACGAGCCAAACCTTCAGTAGCTTGGCGAACAACGTAGATGTTGATGCGGTTTGTACCCGCACCAATCAAGCCACGCATACCTGCAGTACCAAATTCAAGATTTGTATAGAAGGCATCTTCCTTAGTTTTTTCGTCCATATTTTCCAAATCTTGACGAAGATAGTCAGGAAGCTCCGCAAAATCAACCCATTTCTGGTAATTTTCTTGGTAAGACATTGAAATTCTCCTTTTTGTAAATTGTTTTAACCGTTCACATTATAGCACTTTTTAGCGTTTTAGTAAAACGGTAGCATAATTTTCAGAAAAGTGGTGTCATATGCCGGTTTATCAAGTCTTGAATGCCTTAGGGAAACATGCTATACTGTTTGTATGATTATTTTACAAGCTAATAAAATTGAACGTTCTTTTGCAGGAGAGGTTCTTTTTGATAATATTAATCTGCAGGTTGATGAACGTGATAGGATAGCCCTTGTTGGGAAAAATGGTGCAGGTAAGTCTACTCTTTTGAAGATTTTGGTTGGAGAAGAGGAGCCAACTAGTGGAGAAATCAATAAGAAAAAAGATATTTCTCTGTCTTACCTAGCCCAAGATAGCCGTTTTGAGTCTGAAAATACCATCTACGATGAGATGCTTCATGTCTTTGATGATTTGCGTCGGACGGAGAAACAACTTCGTCAGATGGAGCTAGAGATGGGAGAAAAGTCTGGTGCTGATTTGGATAAACTGATGTCAGATTACGACCGCTTATCTGAGAATTTTCGCCAAGCAGGTGGCTTTACCTATGAAGCTGATATACGAGCGATTTTAAATGGATTTAAGTTTGACGAGTCTATGTGGCAGATGAAAATTGCCGAGCTTTCGGGTGGTCAAAATACTCGTCTGGCACTGGCTAAAATGCTCCTTGAAAAGCCCAATCTCTTGGTCTTGGACGAGCCAACCAACCACTTGGATATTGAAACCATTGCCTGGCTAGAGAATTACTTGGTAAACTATAGCGGCGCCCTTATTATTGTCAGCCACGACCGTTACTTCTTAGACAAGGTTGCGACAATTACGCTGGATTTGACCAAGCATTCCTTGGATCGTTATGTGGGCAATTACTCTCGTTTTGTTGAATTAAAGGAGCAGAAGCTAGCTACTGAAGAAAAAAACTATGAAAAGCAACAAAAGGAAATCGCTGCTCTGGAAGACTTTGTCAATCGCAATCTAGTTCGAGCTTCAACGACTAAACGTGCCCAATCCCGTCGTAAACAACTAGAAAAAATGGAGCGTTTGGACAAGCCAGAAGCTGGTAAGAAATCAGCCAATATGACCTTCCAGTCTGAGAAAACGTCGGGCAATGTTGTCCTGACTGTTGAAAATGCAGCTATTGGCTATGATGGGGAAATATTGTCAGAGCCTATCAACTTAGACCTTCGTAAGATGAATGCTGTCGCTATCGTCGGTCCAAATGGAATCGGCAAGTCAACCTTTATCAAGTCTATTGTGGACCAGATTCCTTTTATCAAAGGTGAAAAGCGCTTTGGTGCCAATGTTGAGGTTGGTTACTATGATCAGACGCAAAGCAAGCTGACAGCAAGTAATACTGTGCTTGATGAACTCTGGAATGATTTTAAACTGACACCAGAAGTTGAAATCCGTAACCGTCTTGGTGCCTTCCTTTTCTCAGGAGATGATGTTAAAAAATCAGTCGGCATGCTGTCAGGTGGAGAAAAAGCTCGTTTGCTTTTAGCTAAATTGTCCATGGAAAACAACAACTTCTTGATCCTTGACGAGCCAACCAACCACTTGGATATTGATAGCAAGGAAGTGCTAGAAAATGCCTTGATTGACTTTGATGGAACTCTTCTATTCGTCAGCCACGACCGTTACTTTATCAATCGTGTGGCAACTCATGTTTTGGAATTGTCTGAGAAGGGTTCGACTCTTTACCTGGGAGATTACGACTACTATGTTGAGAAGAAAGCAGAAGTAGAAATGACTCAGGCTGAGGAAGCTTCAACTAGCAATCAAGCAAAAGAATCAAGTTCAGTTAATGACTATCAAGCTCAGAAAGAAAGTCAAAAAGAAGTTCGCAAACTCATGCGACAAATCGAAAGTCTAGAAGCTGAAATTGAAGAGTTAGAAAGTCAAAGCCAAGATATTTCTGAACAAATGTTGGAAACAAACGATGCCGACAAACTGATGGAATTACAGGCTGAGCTGGACAAAATCAGCCACCGTCAGGAAGAAGCTATGCTTGAATGGGAAGAATTATCAGAGCAGGTGTAAAGATGGAACATCTTGGAAAAGTATTTCGTGAATTTCGGACAAGTGGAAATTATTCTTTAAAGGAGGCGGCAGGGGAGTCCTGTTCAACTTCTCAGTTATCTCGCTTTGAGCTTGGGGAGTCTGACCTAGCAGTCTCACGTTTCTTTGAGATTTTGGATAACATTCATGTAACAATCGAAAATTTCATGGATAAGGCTAGGGATTTCCATAATCATGAACATGTTGCCATGATGGGACAAATTGTACCCCTTTACTACTCAAATGATATTGCAGGTTTTCAAAAGCTTCAAAGTGAACAACTTGAAAAGGCTAAGAGTTCGACAAATCCACTCTATTTTGAGCTGAACTGGATTTTGTTGCAAGGTCTGATTTGTCAAAGAGATTCGAGTTATCATATGGAGCAGGATGATTTAGATAAGGTAGCAGATTATCTCTTCAAAACAGAAGAATGGACCATGTATGAGTTGATTCTTTTCGGTAACCTCTATAGTTTCTACGATGTAGACTATGTCACTCGGATTGGTAGAGAAGTCATGGAGAGGGAGGAATTTTATCAAGAGATTGGTCGCCATAAGAGATTGGTTTTGATTTTGGCCCTCAATTGTTACCAGCATTGTTTAGAGCATCTTTCTTTTGACAATGCAAGCTATTTTGAGACTTATACAGAGAAGATTATTGGTAAAAACATTAGTCTGTATGAACGAAATATTTTACATTACCTAAAAGGCTTTGCGTTGTACCAAAAAGGACAGTGTAAAGAAGGTTGTAAGCAAATGCAAGAGGCCATGCATATTTTTGACGTGCTAGATCTTCCAGAGCAAGTAGCCTACTATCAGGAACACTACAAAAAATTTATCAAAGATTAATTTTCCCAAATAAGGGAAAAATGAAAAAGCTCCTTTCGGTTTTGATACAATAGTTTCAAAATTTGAGAGGAGTTTTTATATGAATCGCTATGCAGTACAGTTGATTAGTCGCGGAGCTGTTAACAAGATAGGGAATATGCTCTATGATTATGGAAATAGTGTCTGGTTGGCTTCCATGGGGGCCATAGGCCAGACTGTTTTAGGAATGTATCAGATTTCTGAACTCGTCACATCTATTCTCGTAAATCCCTTTGGCGGAGTCATTTCAGACCGTTTTTCTCGTCGTAAGATTTTAATGGCGGCAGACCTTGTTTGTGGGATTCTTTGTCTGGCTATTTCTTTTATAAGGAATGACAGCTGGATGATTGGAGCTTTGATTTTTGCCAATATTGTTCAGGCTATTGCTTTTGCCTTTTCTAGACCAGCAAATAAGGCCATTATCACCGAATTGGTAGAGAAGGATGAACTGGTCCTCTACAATTCTCGTTTGGAGTTGGTCTTGCAGGTTGTCAGCGTGAGTTCTCCTGTACTTTCTTTTCTTGTTTTACAATTCTCAAGTCTCCATCTGACGCTCTTACTAGATGCTTTGACTTTTTTTATAGCATTTGTTCTAGTGGCCTTACTTCCAAAAGAAGAACCAATGGTTCAAGATAAGAAACTTTTTACTGGTAAAGATATTTTTGCAGATATCAAAGATGGCTTGCACTATATCTGGCATCAAAAAGAGATTTTCTTTCTCCTGTTAGTGGCTTCCAGCGTTAATTTCTTTTTTGCGGCTTTTGAGTTTTTGCTTCCTTTTTCAAATAAACTATATGGAGTAGAAGGAGCTTATGCGACTATCTTAACCATGGGTGCGATTGGCTCAATTATAGGAGCACTGATAGCAAATAAATTTAAATCAAGTATGAATACACTTTTGTTCTTATTGATTTTAACAGGAGTAGGAGTTTTCATGATGGGTTTGCCACTGCCCAATATTTTAACCTTTTCTGGAAACCTGATTTGTGAACTCTTTATGACGATTTTTAATATTCACTTCTTTACACAGGTACAGACCAAGATTGATGGAGAATATTTGGGTAGGGTATTGAGTACCATTTTTACACTGGCAATTCTCTTTATGCCGATTGCGAAAGGTTTGATGACCTTTCTTCCAAGTGTCCATCTTTATTCTTTCTTGATTATTGGACTTGGAGTTGTCGCCTTATCCTTCTTAGCTCTAGGCTATGTACGAACTCATTTTGAAAAAGAGACATAAGTTTGCTTGGACTTCAAAAATAATTCCAATCTAAGTGTTTTTTCCGCCCTTCTCGTTTGTGAGAAGGGCTTAATTTATGGTAAAATAGTTTTATGAATAAAAGAATGAATGAGTTGGTCGCCTTGCTCAATCGCTATGCGACTGAGTACTATACCAGCGATAATCCCTCGGTTTCAGACAGTGAGTATGATCGCCTTTACCGAGAGTTGGTTGAGTTAGAAACTGCCTATCCAGATCAAGTGCTAGCAGACAGTCCTACCCATCGTGTTGGTGGCAAGGTTTTAGATGGTTTTGAAAAATACAGTCATCAGTATCCTCTTTATAGTTTGCAGGATGCTTTTTCACGTGAGGAACTTGAAGCTTTTGATGCGCGTGTTCGTAAGGAAGTGGCTCATCCGACCTA
This sequence comes from Streptococcus mitis, assembly GCF_946188375.1. Lineage (GTDB taxonomy): Bacteria > Bacillota > Bacilli > Lactobacillales > Streptococcaceae > Streptococcus > Streptococcus mitis_CX. The sequence continues at coordinate 367,750 of NZ_CAMHUS010000001.1, read as the reverse complement.
TATTTGTGAGCTGAAAATCGATGGCTTGTCTATCTCGCTTACTTATGAAAAGGGGATTTTAGTTGCTGGGGCAACACGTGGAGATGGTTCTATTGGTGAAAATATCACAGAAAATCTTAAGCGTGTTAAGGATATTCCTTTGACCTTGCCAGAAGAACTTGATATTACAGTTCGTGGGGAATGTTATATGCCACGCTCTTCTTTTGACCAGGTTAACCAAGCTCGCCAAGAAAATGGAGAGCCTGAATTTGCAAATCCTCGTAATGCGGCAGCAGGCACACTACGTCAGCTGGATACAGCAGTAGTAGCCAAGCGCAATCTTGCAACATTCCTCTATCAAGAAGCCAGCCCTTCAACTCGTGATAGCCAAGAAAAGGTTTTGAAGCACCTAGAACAACTTGGTTTTGTAGTCAATCCTAAGAGAATCTTGGCTGAAAACATAGATGAAATCTGGGATTTTATCCAAGAAGTAGGGCAAGAAAGGGAACATCTGCCTTATGATATTGATGGGGTAGTGATCAAGGTCAACGACTTAGCAGGTCAAGAAGAACTTGGTTTTACTGTTAAGGCTCCAAAATGGGCAGTAGCCTACAAGTTTCCTGCAGAAGAAAAAGAAGCCAAACTTTTATCAGTTGACTGGACAGTTGGCCGTACGGGTGTTGTAACCCCAACTGCAAATCTGACACCTGTTCAGCTTGCTGGTACGACTGTTAGCCGTGCGACCCTGCACAATGTGGATTATATTGCTGAAAAAGATATCCGCAAAGACGATACGGTTATCGTTTATAAGGCTGGTGACATCATCCCTGCTGTTTTGCGTGTGGTAGAGTCTAAACGTCTTTCTGAAGAAAAACTAGATATTCCATCACATTGCCCAAGTTGTGACAGTCACTTGCTTCATTTTGAAGATGAGGTGGCTCTCCGTTGTATCAATCCACGTTGCCCTGCCCAAATTATGGAAGGTTTGATTCACTTTGCTTCTCGAGATACTATGAATATTACAGGACTTGGTCCATCTATTGTTGAGAAGCTTTTCGCTGCTAATTTAGTCAAGGATGTGGCGGATATTTACCGTTTGAAAGAAGAAGATTTCCTCCTTTTAGAGGGGGTTAAGGAAAAGTCTGCTGCTAAACTGTATCAGGCCATCCAAGCATCTAAGGAAAATTCTGCTGAAAAGCTCTTGTTTGGTTTGGGCATTCGTCATGTCGGAAGCAAGGCCAGTCAGCTGTTACTTCAACATTTCCACTCGATTGAAAATCTGGCTCAGGCAGATTCAGATGAAGTGGCTAGTATTGAAAGTCTGGGTAGTGTGATTGCCAAGAGTCTTCAGACATATTTTGCGACAGAAGGCTCTGAAATTCTCCTCAAAGAATTGAAAGAAGCTGGGGTCAATCTGGACTATAAAGGACAGACGGTAGTGGCAGATGCGGCCTTGTCAGGTTTGACCGTTGTATTGACTGGAAAATTGGAACGGCTCAAGCGCTCAGAAGCTAAAAATAAACTCGAAAGTTTGGGTGCTAAAGTGACTGGCAGTGTTTCTAAAAAGACCGACCTCGTCGTGGCAGGTGCAGATGCTGGAAGTAAACTTCAAAAAGCACAAGAACTTGGTATTGAAGTTCGAGATGAAGCTTGGCTCGAAAGTTTGTAAAGAATAGTAGAAGGCTAGATGTTAGATAGTCTGAAACTGTCTATCCTGAAGTGTTTTGACATGAATTGAGTCTATCTTGAGTCAGAAATTAAATTGCTGAATCTATCAGCACCACATAAAAAATTAAATTAAAATTAGAAATTAGGAAAAGAAATGTTAAATTACCCTGTAGTCATCCATTTTCATCGAAAAAACGGGGATTATGCAGCCTGTTCATTTAGTAGAAAACAGGCGGACAATGTTGAAAAATTGTATTATGAGAATAACTTTTTTGGAGCAAAGTTCTCATTCACAGTTACAAGTCAAGAGAAGTTAGAAGAACTGAAATTCTCAGTTGAAATTGATGGCAAAGTTAAGGAATATCCCGTGCGTTATAACTACTATCCGCTTCTGACAGAAGTTTGGATTTTAGAGGGCGACGAGACTGTTTATTATTCTGAAAACCCAGCCATTGCTAGTCCTTACTACAAAGATCAAAATCCATTTGCTTTTGATAGAGCAATACATAGCGCTAGTTTTGATCACCACTGGGGCTACCAAGGAGAACTAGGTTACAGTCTTTCAGATTATCAGACAAGCTTTAAACTTTGGGCTCCTACGGCTACTGCTGTACAGGTGGTTGTCTACGAAAATACCAGCAACGACTCTCCGATTTGGAAAACCTTTAATCTAGAGCGTGGTAATAGCTATTCATACAGTCATAAGTACAATACCATTGGTGTTTGGAGTCTAGACTTAGATGAAAATCTTGCTGGCAAGGCTTATCAGTATCAGATTGACTTTCCTCACCACCAGACTGTGACGAGAGATCCTTACACGATTGCCACAAGTCCTGACGGCAAACGTTCCGTAATTCTTTCTCATCAAGACAGACAAGTAGAAGGATTTGAGGTCAAACATGGAACTGAAGCGCCTTGGCGTTTGGAAAATCCATGTAAAGCAGTTATCTGTGAAATGCATATCCGAGATTTAACCAAATCTCCGACATCTGGAGTTGCAGAGCATCTCCGTGGAACCTTCCTTGGTGCTGCCCAGACTGAAACTGTAAACCAATTCGGACAAGCAACCGCCTTTGACTATATCAAAGAACTTGGCTGCAACTACGTTCAACTCCAGCCTATCTTTGATCGCCATAAGGAATACGATGAGGATGGAAATGTAACCTATAACTGGGGTTATGACCCTCAAAACTACAATGCACCAGAACCAAGTTTTTCTAGTAATCCAGATGATCCAGGGCAGGTAATTCGTGATTTGAAGACCATGGTTCAAGCCTATCACGATGCGGGTATTGGTGTCATTATGGATGTGGTCTATAATCATACCTTCTCAGTAGTTGATGCACCTTTCCAAACAACTGTCCCTGATTACTACTATCGTATGAATCCAGACGGTACCTTCCAGAATGGAACAGGTGTTGGAAATGAAACAGCCAGTGAACACGAAATGTTCCGCAAGTACATGATTGATTCTCTTCTATACTGGGTACAGGAATACAATATTGACGGCTTCCGTTTTGACTTGATGGGTATTCATGATGTCAAAACCATGCAAGCGATTCGTTGGGCGCTAGATGAGGTTGATCCCCGTATTATCACTTATGGAGAAGGCTGGGATATGGGAACAGGTCTTGCACCTTATGATAAGGCCAAGAAGGACAATGCTTACCAAATGCCAAATATCGGATTCTTCAATGATAATCAGCGTGATGCGGTCAAAGGAGGAGAAGTTTATGGTGCAATCAAGTCAGGATTTGTAAGTGGTGCAGCCACCGAACCAATCATTGCCAAGGCCATTCTTGGTAGCCGAGAATTGGGTTCTTATCTCAGTCCAAATCAGGTTCTCAACTATGTTGAAGCCCATGATAATTACAATCTTCATGATTTGTTGGCGACTCTTCATCCAGATCAAAGTTCAGACCAGATTATGCGCAAGGTTGAGACGGCGACAGCAATGAACCTTCTCATGCAGGGGATGGCCTTTATGGAAATCGGTCAAGAATTTGGACGCACTAAACTAGTTGCAACTGGTGAGAATGGTGAGTTGACCCATGATGATAGAGAGCGTGCTATGAATAGCTATAACGCTCCTGACAGTGTGAATCAAGTCAACTGGAACTTGATTAATGAGCGTCAAGATAGTATTGAGTTTATCCGTCAAATTATTCGATTGAAAACACAGACTAGCGCCTTTTCTTATCCTACATACGAAGAAGTTTACCGTCATGTCTTTGTCCACACCGCTGCAGAAAATAGTGGATGGATTGTTTACGAGATTCACGGGGGACCAGAACATCTATTGGTAGTATTCAATGCCAAGGGAAGTTCCTTATACTTTGAAAATGCAGGAAATTTAGCCATGTTGGTAACCAACAGTCGCTCGAAAGAAGACAATGTTATAGATGATATTAGTCTAGCTGTCTTGACTGTTTTATAATGCTATCTATCTCGCTATTTTAACACAGTAAAATTCCCAGTTATGAGCATTACTAAAAAATCCATTCATTGAAATTGAATGAATAGAAAGAGCTTAGCTAACAGCTCGCTTGTATAGAAAATTTGATAAGTATTTTTACGAAACAACGCATCCTATCAAAGTGTTTGAACACTTGATAGGGTGTCTTTTTATTATGAAGACTTTTACCTAGACTCTGTTTCAGAAATCTTTGTTAATTATAGGTCTAATAAAATGAATCAAGAATAGTACAATGTTGCTTCTAAAACGTTGTTATAAATTTATTTTAATTCCAACCCCAAATTGTTCATTTCTTGTTTCACTTTATTATAGTACTAATTTATGCTCTTCGAAAATTTCTTCAAAGTATATCAGTTTCGCCTTGACCGAGCTAGATTCCTAGTCTGATTTTTTTATTTTTGTTGGGTATACTTTGAAAAATCAAGCTTGTGAAAATAATCTCAAAAACTTGCAAAAAGGGTTGTAATTTTCTGAAAATTTGGTAAAATATATCTTAATCATTTTCAGGAGGACGAGAATTTGACAAGATATCAGAATTTAGTAAATGGAAAATGGAAATCAGCTGAAAAAGAAATTACGATTTATTCACCAATAAACCAAGAAGAATTAGGGACTGTTCCAGCTATGACTCAGGCAGAAGTAGATGAGGCTATGAAAGCTGCGCGTGCAGCCCTGCCAGCTTGGCGAGCTTTATCAGCAGTTGAACGTGCGGCTTATTTGCACAAAACAGCAGCTATTTTAGAACGTGATAAGGAAGAAATTGGTACTATACTTGCCAAAGAAGTGGCAAAGGGAATTAAAGCAGCTATTGGAGAAGTGGTGCGTACCGCAGACTTGATTCGCTATGCTGCTGAGGAAGGTCTCCGTATCACTGGACAAGCAATGGAAGGTGGCGGTTTTGAAGCAGCAAGTAAAAATAAATTGGCCGTTGTTCGTCGCGAGCCAGTTGGTGTCGTGCTGGCTATCGCTCCCTTTAATTATCCAGTTAATTTATCTGCTTCTAAAATTGCACCTGCCTTGATTGCAGGGAATGTAGTCATGTTTAAGCCACCAACACAAGGTTCTATTTCTGGGCTCTTGTTGGCTAAAGCGTTTGAAGAAGCAGGGATTCCGGCTGGTGTTTTCAATACCATTACGGGTCGTGGTTCAGAAATTGGGGATTATATCATTGAACACAAAGAAGTCAACTTCATCAACTTTACAGGTTCAACTCCTATCGGAGAACGTATTGGTCGTTTAGCTGGTATGCGTCCAATCATGTTGGAGCTTGGTGGGAAAGATGCAGCCTTAGTACTAGAAGATGCAGATTTGGAACATGCTGCCAAGCAAATTGTTGCGGGTGCCTTTAGCTATTCAGGTCAACGTTGCACAGCCATTAAACGTGTTATTGTTATCGAAAGTGTAGCAGATACACTAGCTGCTTTGCTTCAAGCAGAGGTTACTAAATTAACAGTTGGCGATCCATTCGACAATGCTGATATCACACCAGTTATCGACAATGCTTCAGCAGACTTTATTTGGGGCTTGATTGATGATGCACAAGAAAAAGGTGCTCAGGCTCTTACACCAATCAAACGCGAAGGCAATCTTCTATGGCCAGTGCTTTTTGACCAAGTTACAAAAGATATGAAAGTGGCATGGGAAGAGCCATTTGGTCCTGTTTTACCAATTATCCGTGTGGCTAGTGTAGAGGAAGCCATTGCCTTTGCCAACGAATCTGAATTCGGCCTTCAATCCTCAGTCTTTACAAATGATTTCAAAAAAGCATTTGAAATTGCTGAAAAACTTGAAGTGGGTACAGTTCATATAAATAATAAAACCCAGCGTGGTCCAGATAATTTCCCATTCCTTGGTGTCAAAGGTTCTGGCGCTGGAGTGCAAGGAATTAAATATAGTATTGAAGCGATGACAAATGTCAAATCCATTGTTTTTGATGTGAAATGAAATGTAAAATCAGGAGATTCGTTTCCTGATTTATTTTTTTTACTTAAAATTATATTTTTGTTAGCTAAATAACGAACTTTATGATAGTATTATAAAAAAACAATTCGTTTTCAAAGTGTTTCTGAAAAATTCTTGATTTACAAGTGAACACATCAGTGAATTTGTTGAAGACTTTCAAAAGATTTTTTTGCAAATTCCGTAATTTACTTGAATCTTCCCTAAAAAGGTAGTATAATAAATCTATGGAAAACGCTTACAGAAATAGGAGGGTGTATGGATAAGAATAATGCTTTAGAAACCTTTATGACAGGTGAAAATTTTCACCTCCAGCACTATCTGGGAGCTCATAGGGAAGAAAAAAATGGAGAGTATGGCTATACTTTTCGTGTGTGGGCGCCTAATGCTCAGGCTGTTCACTTGGTAGGGGATTTCACCAATTGGGTTGAAAATCAAATTCCGATGGAACGGAATGAATTTGGAGTCTGGGAAGTCTTTACCAGTCTTGCTCAAGAAGGCCAAATTTATAAGTACCATATCACGCGTGCAAATGGTCATCAACTGATGAAGATTGACCCTTTGGCTGTTCGATATGAGGCACGACCTGGTACTGGGGCTATTTTAACAGATATTCCAGAAAAGAAATGGAAGGATGGCCTCTGGCTAGCCCGTAGAAAACGCTTGAGCTTTGAAGAGCGTCCTGTTAATATTTACGAGGCTCATGCTGGCTCTTGGAAGAGAAATCCTGATGGCAGCCCCTATAGTTTTGCTCAATTGAAAGATGAACTCATTCCTTACTTGGTTGAGATGAATTATACTCACATTGAGTTTATGCCCCTGATGTCTCACCCACTAGGTTTGAGTTGGGGCTATCAGCTTATGGGTTACTTTGCTCTAGAGCATGCCTATGGTCGTCCTGAAGAATTTCAAGATTTTGTTGAGGAATGTCACTTAAACAATATAGGTGTTATTGTAGACTGGGTACCTGGTCACTTTACTATCAATGATGATGCCTTGGCCTATTATGATGGAACACCGACTTTTGAATACCAAGACCATAATAAGGCTCATAACTACGGTTGGGGAGCACTTAATTTTGACCTTGGAAAGAATGAAGTCCAGTCTTTCCTGATCTCTAGTATTAAGTTCTGGATTGATTTTTATCATTTAGATGGTATTCGCGTAGATGCCGTTAGCAACATGCTCTATCTTGACTACGATGATGCTCCATGGACACCTAATAAAGATGGTGGCAATCTCAACTATGAAGGTTATTATTTCCTTCAACGCTTGAATGATGTGATTAAACTAGTTCATCCTGATGTGATGATGATAGCGGAGGAAAGTTCATCAGCTACTCAGATTACTGACACTAAGGATTCAGATGGTCTTGGCTTCGACTACAAATGGAATATGGGTTGGATGAATGACATCCTCCGTTTCTATGAAGAAGATCCGATTTATCGTAAATACGACTTTAACTTGGTGACTTTCAGCTTTATGTATGTCTTCAAAGAGAATTATCTCCTACCATTCTCACACGATGAAGTGGTTCATGGCAAGAAGAGTATGATGCACAAGATGTGGGGAGATCGCTATAATCAATTCGCAGGCTTGCGTAATCTCTACACTTACCAAATTTGTCACCCAGGTAAAAAATTGCTCTTCATGGGTAGTGAATATGGGCAATTCCTAGAATGGAAATCTGAAGAACAGTTGGAATGGTCAAACCTAGAAGATCCAATGAATGCTAAGATGAAGTATTTCACTTCTCAGCTAAACCAGTTTTACAAAGATCACCGCTGTCTGTGGGAAATTGATACTAGCTATGATGGTATTGAAATCATCGATGCGGATAATCGAGACCAGAGTGTTCTTTCCTTCATCCGTAAGGGTAAGAAGGACGATATGTTAGTCTGTATCTTTAATATGGCACCTGTTGAACGAAAAGATTTTACAATTGGACTTCCTGTTGCAGGGATTTACGAAGAAGTCTGGAATACTGAGTTAGAAGAGTGGGGAGGCGTTTGGAAAGAACATAATCAAACTGTGCAAACGCAAGAAGGACTATGGAAAGATTATGAGCAGACCTTGACCTTTACCCTACCGGCTATGGGAGCAAGTGTTTGGAAAATCAAACGTCGCTTAAAACCTACTAAAACCGTCACAAGTAAAAACCAAAAAGGAGTAGAAAATGAAGAATGAAATGTTAGCTTTGATTCTTGCTGGTGGGCAAGGAACTCGTCTCGGTAAACTCACTCAAAGCATTGCAAAACCAGCTGTGCAATTTGGTGGGCGCTACCGTATCATTGACTTTGCTCTTTCAAACTGTGCCAACTCAGGCATCAACAATGTTGGAGTCATTACACAGTACCAACCACTTGCTCTCAACAACCATATCGGGAATGGTTCAAGCTGGGGACTAGATGGTATCAATTCTGGTGTCTCTATTCTTCAACCTTATTCTGCAAGTGAAGGAAATCGTTGGTTCGAAGGGACTAGTCACGCTATTTACCAAAATATCGATTATATCGACAGTGTCAATCCTGAGTATGTTTTGATTCTATCTGGGGACCACATCTATAAAATGGACTATGATGATATGCTCCAGTCACACAAGGATAACAATGCTAGTTTGACAGTAGCAGTTCTTGATGTTCCTCTTAAGGAAGCTAGCCGTTTTGGTATTATGAACACAGATGCCAATAACCGCATTGTTGAATTTGAAGAAAAACCAGCTCAACCTAAATCTACAAAAGCTTCTATGGGAATTTACATTTTTGATTGGCAACGTCTGCGCAATATGCTTGTTACTGCTGAAAAGAGCAATGTCGATATGTCAGACTTCGGTAAGAATGTCATTCCAAATTACCTTGAGTCAGGTGAAAGTGTCTATGCATATGAGTTTAATGGCTACTGGAAAGATGTTGGTACTATTGAGTCACTTTGGGAAGCTAACATGGAATATATTTCACCAGAAAATGCCTTGGATAGCCGTAACCGTCAATGGAAGATTTACTCAAGAAACTTAATTTCACCACCAAACTTCCTTGGGGCAAATGCTCATGTGGAAGATTCCTTGGTTGTCGATGGCTGTTTCGTAGATGGAACTGTTAAACATTCTATCCTCTCAACAGGTGCGCAAGTTCGCGAAGGGGCAGAAGTAGTAGATTCAGTTATCATGAGTGGTGCAATTGTCGGTCAGGGAGCTAAAATCAAACGTGCCATTATTGGTGAAGGTGCAGTTATTTCTGATGGTGTCGAAATTGATGGAACAGAAGAAGTACAAGTTGTAGGATATGATGAAGTAGTGGGGGTAGCAACAGATGAAGATTGATAAATATTCTGCCATTTTAGGAAACACAGTTGGTTTTCATGATATGTCAACACTGACAGACCACCGTCCAGTAGCTAGTTTGCCATTTGGTGGTAAATATCGCTTGATTGACTTCCCGCTTTCAAGTCTTGCTAATGCTGGTGTCCGTAGTATTTTTGGTATTTTCCAACAAGACAATATCAGCTCAGTCTTTGACCATATCCGTTCAGGACGTGAGTGGGGCTTGTCAACTCTTCTTAGCCACTATTATCTAGGTATTTACAATACTCGTGTGGAAAGTAGTACAGTTGGAAAAGAATACTACCAACAACTTCTTACTTACTTGAAACGTTCTGGCTCAAACCAAACAGTTTCACTCAACTGTGATGTTTTGATTAATATTGATTTGAACCAAGTTTTCCATCTACATAGTACAACAAAAGGGCCTATCACTGTAGTTTATAAAAAACTAGCTAAGAAAGACATTTCAGAAGTAAACGCAATCTTGGAAGTGGATGAAACAGACCATGTTCGTTCTCATAAACTCTTTGATAGTAAATCATCAGATGAAGTTTACAATATGTCGACAGATATCTTTGTCGTTGATACCCCTTGGTTGATTGAACGCTTAGAAGAAGAGGCTAAGAAAGAACATCCAGAGAAGTTGCGCTATGTTTTACGGGATTTGGCTGCAAAAGAAGGGGCTTTTGCCTACGAGTACACAGGCTACCTAGCCAACATTCATTCTGTAGAGTCTTATTATAAAGCGAATATCGATATGCTTGAATCGCAAAAGTTCTATTCTCTCTTCTCACCAAACCAAAAGATTTATACAAAGGTCAAAAACGAAGAGCCAACTTACTATGCCAATACATCTAAGGTAAGTACTTCTCAGTTTGCTTCTGGTAGTATTGTTGAAGGTCAAGTGGCTAATTCTGTTTTATCACGTAATATTCATGTCCATAAGGATAGCTTGGTTAAAGATAGCATCTTATTCCCTCGTGTTGTTATTGGAGAAGGTGCTCAGGTAGAATACGCTATATTGGACAAGGGTGTTGAAGTTGCGGATGGAGTAGTGATCCGTGGAACTGCAGAACATCCAGTCGTCGTTAAGAAAGGTGCTAAAGTAACAGAGGATATTCATTCATGAAAATTTTATTTGTAGCAGCAGAGGGTGCACCCTTTTCAAAAACAGGTGGTTTGGGAGACGTCATTGGCGCTCTTCCAAAATCACTGGTAAAAGCTGGGCACGAAGTTGCAGTGATTTTACCCTACTATGACATGGTAGAGGCTAAATTTGGAAATCAGATTGAAGATGTTCTTCATTTTGAGGTGAGCGTCGGTTGGCGCAGACAGTACTGTGGGATTAAGAAAACCGTCTTAAACGGTGTAACCTTCTACTTTATTGACAACCAATATTATTTCTTCCGTGGCCATGTTTACGGTGATTTTGACGATGGGGAACGCTTCGCTTTCTTCCAACTGGCTGCCATTGAGGCTATGGAAAGGATTGACTTTATCCCTGACCTTCTCCATGTTCATGACTACCATACAGCCATGATACCTTTCTTGTTAAAGGAAAAATACCGTTGGATTCAAGCCTATCAAGGAATTAAAACTGTTTTAACCATTCATAATTTAGAATTCCAAGGACAATTTTCAGAGGGAATGTTATGGGATTTGTTTGGAGTCGGCTTCGAACGTTATGCTGATGGTACCCTTCGCTGGAATAACTGTCTGAACTGGATGAAGGCAGGTATTCTCTATGCGGACCGTGTTTCAACAGTTTCGCCTAGTTATGCTCATGAAATTATGACCAGTCAGTTTGGATGTAACTTGGATCAGATTCTTCGAATGGAATCTGGCAAGGTATCTGGTATCGTGAATGGGATTGATGCTGACCTGTATAATCCTCAGACGGATGCTCTTTTAGACTATCATTTTAGTCAAGAAGATTTGTCTGGGAAAGACCAAAACAAGGCAAAATTGCAAGAGAGAGTTGGCTTGCCAGTTAGAGCTGATGTTCCACTGGTGGGAATTGTTTCTCGTTTGACACGTCAAAAAGGTTTTGATGTCGTGGTCGAAAGTCTTCACCATATCTTGCAAAATGATGTTCAGATTGTTCTTTTGGGAACTGGAGATCCAGCCTTTGAAGGTGCTTTCTCGTGGTTTGCTCAGATTTACCCAGACAAGCTATCAGCAAATATCACTTTTGATGTCAAACTAGCTCAAGAAATCTACGCTGCTTGTGACCTCTTCCTCATGCCAAGTCGTTTTGAACCATGTGGCTTGTCTCAAATGATGGCGATGCGTTATGGAACCTTGCCATTGGTCCATGAAGTTGGTGGCTTGCGAGATACCGTTCGCGCTTTCAATCCAATCGAAGGAAGCGGTACGGGCTTTAGCTTTGACAATCTATCTCCTTATTGGTTAAATTGGACTTTCCAAACAGCATTGGACTTGTATCGAAACCATCCTGACGTTTGGAGAAAACTACAAAAACAAGCTATGGAGTGTGATTTCTCATGGGATACAGCCTGCAAATCATACCTTGACTTGTACCATAGCTTAGTTAATTAATAGATAAAATCGTATGATGACTTCATACGATTTTTAGGCTGTTTAGAGAGGAGAACTTATGTCTCAAGTAAAAGGTTTGTGTGTCATGGATGTTGATGGAACCTTAATTCTAGAAGAAGTGATTGATTTGTTGGGAAGAGAGGCAGGCTGTGAGGAGGAAATTTCGCTGATTACAAGTCGGGCAATGCGAGGAGAGTTAGACTTTGAAAGAAGTTTACGAGACAGAGTGTCCTTCTTGGAAGGTCTTCCTATTTCGGCCTTTGATAAAGTCTTCAACTCTATTCATCTAACGCCAAATGCCCAGGAATTCATTTCCATTCTCCAAAAGAACGGCATCCTAGTTGGTCTGGTGTCCGGTGGATTTACTCCAATAGTTGAGAGATTAGCAAAATCTCTTGGAATTGCCTGTTTCTCTGCCAACCAACTAGAAGTCAAAGGTGGCTTTCTAACAGGGAAATTAGTTGGACAAATTATTAGTCCCGAGGTTAAAAAAGAGACTCTGGAACAATGGAGAAAGGAACTAAAACTTTCTAAAGAAAGAACGATTGCAATCGGAGATGGGGCCAATGATCTATTTATGTTGAAGTCGGCAGGATTGGGAATCGCCTTTTGTGGCAAAGAAGTACTCAAAAAAGAAATACCGAATCATGTTGACAAGAGGGATTTTTTAGAAGTTCTTCCTTTGATTGACTGTTTAGAATGAGGGAAAATATGAAGATTGTAATTGCACCAGATTCATTTAAGGAAAGCTTGTCCGCTCAACAAGTAGCTGAAGCAATAAAAAGAGGCTTCCAACAATCGATAGCAGATGTAGAATGTCTCCTCTGCCCTGTTGGTGATGGGGGAGAAGGTACTGTAGATGCTATCCGACATTCTCTTGACCTAGAAGAAAAATGGATCCAAGTGACAGGACCTTTTGGACAAAAAGAAGCCATGCGCTATTTTCAAAAAAGTCAACTGGCATTATTTGAAGTTGCCGACTTGGTTGGCCTTGGAAAAATTCCGCTAGAGAAACGAAATCCACTTCAAATACAAACTCGTGGTATTGGAGAGTTGATTCGTCATCTCATTGCTCAAGGGATTAAAGAAATCTATATCGGCGTTGGTGGTACGGCCAGTAATGATGGCGGTATTGGTATTGCTGCTGGATTGGGGTATCAATTCTATGATAAGGATGGAAATGTCTTGCCGGCTTGCGGTCAATCCTTACTAAAATTAGCTTCTGTTTCAACAGAAAATCGCTATGAAATTTCTGAAGATGTTCAAATTCGTATTTTAGCAGATGTCGTGAGTCCCTTATGTGGTCCTCAAGGTGCGACCTATATTTTTGGCAAACAAAAAGGCCTAGATCCTACTATGTTTGATGCCGTAGATCAGGCAATCCAAGATTTTTATGAAAAAGTCTCACCTGTAACATTGGAAATTAAAGGAGCAGGAGCTGGTGGAGGCATTGCTGGCGGTTTGTGTGCCTTTGCTCAAGCAAGTATCGTATCTGGAATTGACACTTGTTTAGATTTGATTGACTTTGATAAGAAAGTTTCAGATGCTGACTTGGTTATTGTTGGAGAAGGAAGGCTAGATCGTCAAAGTTTAGCAGGGAAAGCGCCGATAGGGGTAGCAAAAAGAACCCCTGTCGGAGTTCCTGTTATTGCTATTTGCGGTAGTCTCGCTGAAGATTTACCTTCACTACCATTTGAAAATATCCAAGCTACCTTTTCTATTTTAGAGAAAAGCGAACCTTTAGAAGATAGTTTGAAAAATGCCAGTCTCTATCTGGAGCGCACGGCTAACAATATTGGGCATTTATTAAATATGCGCAATATTTAGCCAAACCATTTCTTCCAGAAGGATGTTTTGGCTGGTTCTTCCTTTTTAACTTCCCAAAGTTTTGCAAAAGCAAGTCGAAGGTTCTTTTCTTCTACTTGAACTGGTGCATTGGTGTGGATAATCAGGCCAAAAGGAGAAGAAGTATGCTCTTCAGATACAATGGTAGCTTGACTATCAGTTTCTTTTGCTTCTTTTAAGTAGAAAACTTGTTTGTCAAATTCGATATTTGGTGAAATCTTCACAAATAGTGGTTCTGCTTTTTCCTGAAGATTTTCTAAAATAGATAAAAAGCCTTTTTCTAACTGAGGGCTATTTGCTGTGTCAATATCTGCATATCCAAGAACTCTTTCCTCAAAAGTGCCAAGATAGCGTCTTTGCTCATCTGGATTTAATTTTGGTCCACCATGAGCTTTTTCAAGTAATTGTTTTGATAAATCTGTCATGAAAACAGTATATCATAAAAGTTAGAATAAAACAGACAAAAGAAAGCGATTACTTTATAAAGTTAAGGAAAATTTGCACAAAGATAACGTTTTTTCTTGAAAAAGGAGGGGTTTTAAGGTATTATAGAGGTGTAAAAAATTTAACTCATAAGGAGAGTAAAAAATGTCAATTATTACTGATGTTTACGCTCGCGAAGTCCTAGACTCACGCGGTAACCCAACACTTGAAGTAGAAGTTTACACTGAATCAGGTGCTTTCGGACGTGGTATGGTTCCATCAGGAGCTTCTACTGGTGAACACGAAGCAGTTGAACTTCGCGACGGTGACAAATCTCGTTACGGTGGTCTTGGTACACAAAAAGCTGTTGACAACGTAAACAACATCATTGCTGAAGCAATCATCGGCTACGATGTACGTGACCAACAAGCTATCGACCGTGCTATGATCGCACTTGACGGTACTCCTAACAAAGGTAAATTGGGTGCAAACGCAATCCTTGGTGTGTCTATCGCTGTAGCTCGTGCTGCTGCTGACTACCTTGAAATCCCACTTTACAGCTACCTTGGTGGATTCAACACTAAAGTTCTTCCAACTCCAATGATGAACATCATCAACGGTGGTTCTCACTCTGACGCTCCAATCGCTTTCCAAGAATTCATGATCGTACCTGCTGGTGCGCCATCATTCAAAGAAGCTCTTCGTTGGGGTGCTGAAATCTTCCACGCTCTTAAGAAAATCCTTAAATCTCGTGGTCTTGAAACAGCCGTAGGTGACGAAGGTGGATTCGCTCCTCGTTTTGAAGGAACTGAAGATGGAGTTGAAACTATCCTTGCTGCTATCGAAGCTGCTGGATATGTTCCAGGTAAAGACGTATTTATCGGATTTGACTGTGCTTCATCAGAATTCTACGATAAAGAACGTAAAGTTTACGACTACACTAAATTTGAAGGTGAAGGAGCAGCTGTACGTACTGCTGCAGAACAAATCGACTACCTTGAAGAATTGGTAAACAAATACCCAATCATCACTATCGAAGATGGTATGGATGAAAACGACTGGGACGGTTGGAAAGCTCTTACTGAACGTCTTGGTGGCAAAGTTCAATTGGTTGGTGACGACTTCTTCGTAACAAACACTTCTTACCTTGAAAAAGGTATTGCAGAAGGTGCTGCTAACTCAATCCTTATCAAAGTTAACCAAATCGGTACTCTTACTGAAACATTCGACGCTATCGAAATGGCGAAGGAAGCTGGTTACACTGCCGTTGTATCACACCGTTCAGGTGAAACTGAAGATTCAACAATCGCTGACATTGCAGTTGCAACTAACGCAGGACAAATTAAAACAGGTTCACTTTCACGTACAGACCGTATCGCTAAATACAACCAATTGCTTCGCATCGAAGACCAACTTGGTGAAGTAGCAGAATACCGTGGATTGAAATCATTCTACAACCTTAAAAAATAATCTAATTTCTAGATTAGAAGGCGTCAAGCCTTTAAACTAAGCACTTTGGGGCGCTTTCCCTTAGTGCTTTTTCTAATTTTACTACCCTTTTAGTTACCCTTAACTGATTTTAGGTATAGTAAGAGGGTAGTCACTGATCGTGACACCCTTTATAAATTATTGATGGCTGTTTCATAATTTGAGACAGCTTTTTTTGCGTTTTCTTGGTTTGTATGCCAGTAAACATTTTCAGTCACTAATAAGTTAGAGTGTCCCAATCTGTATTGGACATCTTTAGGGCTAGTCTGAGCGTATAACATCATAGTGGTGTGTGTATGGCGGAAACCGTGAAATGATACATTCGTTACACCAGCATTCTCAAAATGCTTATTTAGGCGTTTGCGTAAGTTGCAAGCATAAGCATATTTTTCTGTAAATACAGAGAATACGACCGTTTCAGTACGACCTAATTTCCAAGACTGAATTTGTTGACGATTTTTGTATTGTTTAAGTAAAAGTAAGGTTGTTCTGTCTATTGGTATATCACGATAACCAGCGCTTGATTTAGGTGAGTTTATTTCTTGATAGCGGTTTAGTGTCTTATTGATACTGATAACACCGTTTTCTAGGTCAATATCAGACCACTCAAGGGCTAATGCTTCACCGATACGACAACCAGTGGCCAATAAAGTCTTGTATAGGACAACATCAAATAGGTTTTCATAATTTGATTGATCCAGAGTATCTAAATAATTCAGAAACTGTTTTAATTCTTTGTTGTCTAAGTATTTTACAGTAGACTTTTCTTTTTGCTGTTTGCGTGGAACGATGACATCATTAGCTGGATTGTATTGTATTACCTGAATAGCTACGCCATACTTCAAAATACGCTTATTCATGTTGTGAAGTAAGGAGTAGTTAGCAAACGCCCCTTTTTCGCCTTTATTGGCCTTGTCAGCCCATTTATTCACTTGTTGTTGAAGAATAGGCGTGGTTAACTTATCTAGCTTGTAATCGCCAAATACAGGCAATAAATGCACTCTAACCAATCCATCCATAGACTGGCGAGTATTGGGTTTAACTGTATTCTTGTAACTATCCCACCAAACTTTTACCAATTCTTCGTATGTTGTGATTGTTGGCTTATCTTTAACTGTATAGCCGTTTGAAGCAAAAGCATTGACAGCTTCCCTTGCTTTGATTTTAATCCCCTTTTTAGTGTTGGCCGTAACAGTAGTTCTAGCCTTTTTCCCTGTAAGTTTGTCAACCCCAAGATACACGCTTGCTCGGTATACGATAGATCCGTTTTTCTTTTTGTATTCTGTAATATTCATGGTTTACTCCTTTTCCATCAGCAGGCAAGCAATTAGAAAAGGTTTTGAGTTTATACCATGCGAGGGGCTACGAGAACCCTCTTATTTTCGATTTTAATCAGTCAGACGGTAAATATAATACCAGAGTTGGAAACAAGGCGGATATGGGGCTTATATAGGCTTGAAGCTCGAACGAAGCTCGAGAATCCACGCGCCTTTGTTGGTATAATCGGACTTTTCGGCTACCCTAAAAGAAAAATATTAGGGATGAGGTTCCAGGGATTTTTAATAAACTAAAAGCCCTACTCATAAGAGCAGGGCTAGAATTGTCCTCCTGGGACAGTATCATATATTTTGTCGTCAAGCGACCTTATGATTTTATTCTAACCCTAATTTTAAGAAAAGTCAATAAAAATAAACGATATGTAATATTTGAAGAGCGTGAGGATTTTTAATTGTTTAAATTTGTATAAACGATTAAAGGCGCTCGAGATTCGAGAAAATCCCTGTCATGAGTTACAATACCAAAAGAATTTTTTGTTGCCAAATAATAAAAAATTGCATCATTGTAATCTTTGAGGTTGTACTTACTTGGTTCTATATTTTTTAGTTCATTATGATCTATGTTTATCAATTTAGCATCGTTCAATATAATCTCAACTTGTTTTAAACTCTCATTAAAAACACTCTCATATTCAGATGTCTTTTGAAATCCTCGTTTGTATTCAAACTCTACATCATCGATGCTTTCTCCATTTTCTTCACGAATAGACAAATTCTCCTGATAAACTTCAAATGCATTACGACATTTTCGATTGATATATTCAGAAATAGTTAATGTTGTGACATATAAAGTCAAGTCATTTTCTAACGAATATTCCCAAAGCTTATCATATCTAAATCTATTTTCGCCACCAAACAAATCCAAAAGGACATTTGTATCAACTAGGATATCCCTACGAGGAAGTCTTGAATTAAGATTGTTTATAGTAGCTTTTACAAAATTAAGATTAGGCATTTTGTTCCTCTATTTCTTGATACATTTTATTCATTTCTGCTTTGTACTGTTCTCTTTTTGTAGTACTATTTTCTATTGAGTAATTGATACAATCCATAAAAAGCTCATTTATATCCTCATTATATCGTATTAAATCTTTGTATTCTGTTAAATTAATTACATCAAAAAGTTTTCCAAATGCTTTATTTGTAAATGATGGGATAACAGTTTTTATATCAGAAAAATCAACTGTTACCGGTTCTTTATTGGATACTTTTTCTACCAAAATTTTATAGAGAAGTAAACCTTTATCACTACTAGTTGCTAACTTACTTCCAATAACCTCTTTTACATTTACTATTTCCATATTTTTTCCTCCATTTTCTTTCTTTCATTATAACATTTTATTACATTGTTCGATATCAAAATCAAAGATAATCAGTGTTCCGTGTACACTGTATTCTAAATTTCTATAAGATAAACTCCCATCTTGTTTGATATGAAAATACGAATGATTAGAAAATAATTTCATAGATGCTTTTTTTGATATTTTTTCTTGTATATAAGCTAACCCGACCCCACTATCTGTGTCAGATTCTAATTCTTTTGTTGTGTTTCCTTTTGTAAAAGCCCATTTAATGGCTTCTTTTTCGCTAGATAAGCTTTTTTTACTTAAAATATAATTTGGTAAGCCGATTCCAGTATCTGCAATAGCAAAACGTATTTTATTCATGTTTGGGTAGTGTTGCCCGCACATTATAACATTATCTGCACCAGAATGTTCTAAAATATTATGTACAAGCTCGAAAATGAAAATAGAGATTTCATTACGAAAAATAGGTTCGATTTCAGACTCGATTTTTGCAAGAAACTTATTTTCAATGTACTCATCGACAGCATCTTCATCCTTACAAGGAATCTTAGATAATTGGATTACTGTATTTTTATTATCTGATAATCCTGGAGCTAGTTTATATCGTTTAAAAAAGCCATTTCGCGATAACAGATTCTGTGTACTTTGAGGCAACGATTTGTAATTGGCTTGAACATCATAATCTCTATTATGTAAGCTTTCTACTACCATAGATAATAACACAGTCATTTCTCCGCTAATGAAATTCGTGTTGCTAAAATTGAGACGTATAACATCATTTTTTTCAAGTACTTCATTAATGTCAGAGTATTGACTATAAAATTTAGAGATATTTCTAAACTCAAAATTCAAACTTCTAGGTATATGAATATAATGCTCCATTATTTCACTCCTTTTTTATTTCCCTCTATACACGCTCAGACTGGACAAACTTTGAGAGCGTGGGGATTTTTTTGTTTATTCAAATCCTTTGAAACTCTCTAAAATTTTATCTTTTGAGTCTGTAGCATTGAGTACTAAAACAACATAATTCCCGTAGATATAAGCAGGGTGTCCGATTAACTCTTTTTCTTTTTTAGCTTCTTCAAACATCGGGTTTTTATCGTAATATTCATAAACCTCTACAGCAGTATCATCATCTAAGATAAACCCTTTCCCTGATTCGGCTTGAATAAGACTAGCTGATTTTTTTATTTCTTCTTTGATTGTGAATCCATTGCTTTCTAGCGCTTTTTTGAAATCGTCCAAGCTAGTAGCCTTTTTAGAAGCTGGTTTTTCAATTGCTTTGGTTTGCTCCGTTTTTGGTTGCTCCGAGCTATCTTTGGTAGTTGATTGATTGTTAGAGCAAGCTACTAGAACGGTAGCAGAGAGTAAAATAGCTGATGTGCTTAGTAGTTTTTTCATGGGTATTTTCCTTTTTAGTTCTCAAATGATATTAGTCATCTGATTCTTTTTCAATTGAAGAATAATTGTCTTTCCATGTTGAGCTATATTCAAATAATTGTTTGAAGTCATAAGTCTTAGCAATTTCCATTTCACTTTGATAGCCTGCTCCCATTGCAACCATCAAATATCTATTATTTATATTTGACATTGTTTTCATAAGATCTTTAATTTGCTCAATCTGATCATCAGAGAGATAAATAGAGTATTTTTCTATAAATTTTATAAAATCTTTGTCAAATGCTTGCGCAGTTTTTTCAACCTCCTTTCTTTGATTATGTAGAAGTCTGTTCCTAACAATAGATAAATAGTGATTTTTTAATTCTGGATTATTTTCTAAATCTTCTTTTTCAGTTGGAGTTAAAACATGATCTAGCTGTAACTCTAATTCATCTATTAATTCTTTTGGAACTTCATCATACCCCAACAGATACCCAACGCTTACCCCGAAGTAGTCAGCAAGTTGCTGGGCTTTTTCTGTTTTTATTTGACGTTCTTCATTCTCCCATCTTAAGATGGTTATTTTTGATACAGATATTTCATCAGCTAATTCCTGTTGTGTTAGCCCTTTTTGTTTTCTTAATTCTTTCAGTCTATTCATGTTTATCACACCTTTCATAGATGATTATATCTAATTTTTAGAAAAGTATCAATAAATGTTACAAAAAAATCAAAAAAAGAGTTGACAAATAACAAAAACGGATATATAATAAACGCGTAGTTATCCAAAACGGATATAAACCCTCCAACCTTTCACACTTTCAATCTATTCATGGAGGGACATTTTTAGAAAGGAGGAAACCTATGAGCAAATTAAAAGGCTATCGAGTTATGCTTGGACTAACTCAGCAACAGATGGCGGACAAGCTAGATATTTCTTTGCAATCTTATAATAACAAAGAGACAAAAAAGACGGCTTTTAATGACAAAGAACGTCTAGTGATTAAGTCAATGGTTGCAGAAATCAAACCAGATATAACCATAGATGAACTATTTTATAGTTAGAAAGGAGCGACCCAATCGCAATACTATTTTACATTTACAGATTTCTCATGTGGTGCTTTACCACTGGGGATTGACAACAAAAAGGAGCAAAGAAATGAACTTTAAAGAATTTAAAACATGGCTAGATGATGCCGTGAGTGTGGCTGAAGCTATGGCATTACCTGAAAATAAAGGGGTACTTGACGACTTGATAGAGAATACGGCCAATAACCTAGCTTTTATCGCTGAGTTAGTGGAAAGCCGTCAACTGATTTATAAAAAACCTAGACATGAAGATTAAAAACGACAACAAAAAAAGTCACTTGCTCAAATTTTGGTCGAGGAGAGCAAGCGACTGGATCAAGAATATAGATATTTTTTCTATATCTCAATTATAACAAAAATCAACTATTCAATCAATAACAACTAATGGCAGGCAAGCAATTAGAAAAGGTTTTGAAAAGTATAGAGCGCCAACTCTTTAAACTGGTCATCACTACATACGTTCGCCAACTTGAGGCAATAGCCCAGCGTTTGGAGTGGTGTCAATCCTGTATAGTAAAAAACAATTAAAAGGCAGAAAAGGAACAAGAAAAACTGTATAAGAAACAACTCAAAAAGCCCCACGCTCTCGGTCGGCAAACTTCTGAGCGTGAGGAACTTCATTGCAAGAAAAACTGTATAAGAAACAACCATTCAAAACCCCCACACTCGCCATCGCCCAACTTTGAGTGTGAGGATATCCAGTATAGTAAAAAGCATTAAAAAGCCATCGTGGCAAGTATAAAAAGATAGAAAAAAGGTAAAAAACATGACAACAAAAAAAGCAATATCAAGCCAACAAGTTCTATTATCGGCTGAGAAGCTAGCAGAATTAGGGAACGAATTAACCGACATCATGAATGTTTTAGAAATGAATAACCTAGCTCTTGAAGGGCTTGAGTTTGCACTACAGAATGATACAACCACGTTCTTATGGCTTGCTAAAAAATACACTGATACAGCATACGCCCAGAATGAAAAGCTATACGATCGTCTAAATGAAATAGCCTTTTTGCTTTTGAACAATGACGACGCTAAAGAGCTGGAGGCAATGCAATGACACTAGACCTAGACAACATGACACAAGCAGAATTTGATAAATAAATGGCTGAAATCAAGGAGAGAAATCCGAACCTCTTCCAGTTTATTGCTGATTTTGTAGATCGAAAAGTAAGCGCCGAAGAGGTGGACGACTTCCTGAAGATGGAGCGAACTGATTAAGTGGAATATATTAAGAATTACAAAGCGAGGGCATAAGATGAATGAATTAGATTTGACCAATACACAAGCGGTTGTCTTTATGATGGTATTGATTGGCTTACTGCTTTATCTAAACCACCTAGACCGCAAAAAAAGCGCCCAATTTGAGCGAGAAAACCAACAGACGATAGAAACACCTAGCGAGGATTTAAACCCTTACTACGGCCGTTATATCCAGCTTGCAGGTAAGATTCATAACTAGAAAGGAGTGTAATATGCAACTATTATCAAGAGAAGCAGAACTTGAATTACTGGAGAAAGTGGGAGATCACTTAGCTAAAAGGATGGAACTGGAAAAGCAACGTGATGACAACTGGGACTTGATTTCTAGGCCTGAGGTATTAGAGAAGTTAGGTATTAGTGGAACCACGTTAAATAATTGGCAGGAGCATGGTCTAAAATCGTTCCAGTCGCCTTTTGAAAACAGTAAGAAAATCTATTACCGTAAGAGTGATATTTACAATTTTCTTGCAGTAGATTAGGAGGTGCAATGAGAATAATAGAGTTGACTATATCCGTTGAGAAAATGCCCCTATTTGGCTTTCTCAAGTCAAATCCTACTCAAGTATGGAAGAATGGCAATCACTACAAATTTATCTACTTTGAGCCAATAGGCGAGGGCTTGACGGCTTTTCACTACAAAGGTTTGTATGTGGCAGTTAAAGACGAAAGTGAGGAAGTAGAGGGTTGGGAACTGACCAGAGATTTAGAAATAGGTTTGGCCAGTCCTGACTTGCTGACGATCCTGAAAGATTTAGAGGTAAACAAATTGACAGAGCAACGGCAGGGGCTTGGAGTGGAGTTAAAAGGCTGGGTTTTTGACCTGATTTGTAATGGCATTTATACCAGGTATGAGACTTCACTTTTTGTCCGACTGCTATTTGTGAATGGGTACAGTTTTGGCCAATTAGTGGACTTGTTTTCAGCAATCGTTAAACGGAAAGACTTAGCAAGCTACTTTCTAGAAGTAGCGACAAAATTCTATAAGGAGGTGGCTTTTGAATAGCAATGACATTGTAGATAAAATCATTGAAGAAGATAAGCAGAAAGTACCGCCTGAAGTGGTGGACTTGACCCAAGCAAGGGAGACCGATGAGGAACATAATAGCCTGAACTTGGCAAAGAAAGCAAGAGGCGATGGCTTTGCAGTCAACTTGGACAATCTCAAGAAGATTTTGAATGGAGATAGCAAACTAAAAGGGGCTATACAATACAACGTCTTTACTTATGAAATTGACGTAACTAAGCCTCTAAAACTCAATGGTAGAATCTTAGACGGCGTAATTGATGACTTGATTATCAGAGAAATTAGGGTTTATATTGCTACCAAGTATAAGCTGGACTATAAAAAGTCGGACATAGCGGATATCTTAGAAGTGGTGGCTGGAGAACATAGCTACAACCCCTTAAAAGACTATCTGGAATCATGCGAAAACGAGTATAAAGTGTTAGTGAATCAGCGTGATCCCTTTGATATTCTGAGGCATTATCTGAATATCAAGGATGATGAATATAACCGTATTATCGTGGACTTGTTTTTCCGTGGAGCAGTTGCCAAGGTATTTGACCCCTCTATCAAGTTTGACTTTGTGCTGGACTTGACTGGAAGGCAGGGAGTAGGAAAGACCCAATTTTTTGAGGGGCTATTCACTCACAAGTATTTTACAACCGTTGAGACTTTCACAGACAAAGACGACAAGGCCAGAATGGTGAGAAACTGGTGTGTCTTTGATGATGAGATGGTGGCCAGTAAAAAGGCTAGTTTTTCAGAATTGAAGAAATTCATCACAGAAACCAAGCTGGAGTTTAGACCGCCTTACGCCTCCAGCGACAGGCGATTGCCTAAGAGTTTTATTATTGTGAGGGCAACCAATGACCATGATTATTTAAACGACCTGACAGGGGAAAGGCGCTTTCTAGTTGCGGAAGTCCACAAGGACATCGCCTATAAGGGCAGAAAGTGGACGGAAAAAGACCGTAGAGCCTTTTGGGGTGCTATGGTGGTAGCTTGGAAGGCTAATAAGTCTTTGACCCTGACAGACGAGCAAGAAAAGCTAGTAAACGAGGTTAGAAGCCGATATAGGTTTGTTGATGAAATTCTTGAAGATTTTGAACGTTATCTAGATACACCGTACCCAAAAAATATGTATCAATTCCCAATTACTGATAGGACAAGATACTACTATATCTATGACATGATGAATAATGGCTATCACGTTGGAAGTAATGGTATAGAAATCTCTTTAGATACGGATAAATATGGGGAGTTGGTGGAAAGGGACAAAGTGGCAGTTAATTTATTCTTTACAGAGGTGTATTTGAACAACTCGCCAAATCCAAAAGATAAAAACAAGGTTAAGAAGATCATGCAAAATAAAGACGGTTGGGAAGCAAGGGAATCCTTGAGATTTGGCAAAAGTATCAAGCGCGGATTTGCTAAAATAAAAAAATAAAGTGTAGGCAGTGTAGTCAAAAGATAAAAAAACGGCTACACTGAAAACCCTTGATACTGTAGGGGTTTCAAAGAGGTGTAGACAAGACGAAAAAACGGCTACACCCCTAAACCCTTGATATTACTGACTTTATAATATAAATGTAGCCAAAATATATATTTTATAAAAGTATATATAATTAAATAGATATAGCGTTATATATTATTTTTTTCTGAGATGAAACGGCTACACGGCTACATAAGGCGAAAACCCTTGAGAGAGTAAGGCGGAGGGTGTAGCCACTAGATTTTAAAAATGGCTACACTTTTGGAATAACTAAAATAATAAAGGAAAAAGGGACAAAGATGAATTTTGTAACTGAAAAAGAACTGACAGTAGCTTTAGATAGCTTAAACGAATGGATGAAAGACAATCCAGATCTAAAATTGATTCACTTAAATTTGAGAAAGTGTAATGAAAAAGAGGTCACACTTGTGGTTGAATATGTAGATTTGAGGAAAGGAGTTTAAATCAGCAATCAAAGGAAGACAAAATGGGGTAGATAGTACCGACCCCCTTGCAATGGTGTAACTACTAGTGACACCCTTAAAACAGAAAGAGGAAAAGAAAAATGAAAACTAAATTTTTTTATCATCATTTTTGGGAAAGCAAAGAAGATTTTGAAAAAGAAATCAATGACTTTATGGCAACTGTCCAAGTGGTAGATGTGAAGCATTCAGAAGCAACAGAGGGACACTATGAGAGAATAGGGACATTGACCAGTGTGATGGTTCTATACAAATAGCATGAGAGGTAAACATGGAGATACAAGAAGGCTTTATTTATTTCAAAAGTTATGGTATAATAAAACTGTTAGAGATCCCGAAGTTTGGAAGCGTAACGCTTAAAATACAAGACGGCGAGATTGTCTCCAGCGTGGAATCTAAAACAACAATATTTAAAAAGAATACTGACTGAAAAAATCAGAGGTATAGCATAAAGTAGAGTAATCTATTTTGGCTATGCCTCTTTTGTTTTTGGAAAGATTGGAGGAAAAAGAAATGTCAACATTGCAAGAAGTCAAAAACCAGATGGACAAAGTACGGACTCAATTAGAGATTTTTGATCGCTTTGATGAGGAAATCAAGAAAGCAGAGAAAGAAGTTAAGGATATCAAATCCAAGAAAGCTGAGTTACAAACTTTTGAAGATTTTCAAGCTATCAACGCAAAAGAAAAGTATATTGCTGATATGAAAGCACAAAGAACAAAACTCGAAAAAGAACGAATTGACTCAATCGTGGCAGACGCTAGAAAAATTAATGCAAAAGGTTATTTAGAGACAACATTAGAGCAAGATGAAACAGTGAAACGCCAACGTCAAGAAATCAAACAGAAATCTATTGAGCTTCTGGAGTTGATTGCAAATTATAACGAAAACTACAAAAATACCGCTAAAAGATTGGCGGATGAGGTAAGAGAAACAGGTATCGAAGAGTTATTTGACCGCCTGAATACATCTCCAGAATATAGTGGAGTAAGTAAGCCTTATATTTACAGTGGCGTAGCTGGTTACATGGGAAGTCAACACCGCTATTTAGATCCAAAAGATGATTTAGCGTATTTTGTGAATCGCATCAATTTATTCGAAGGAGAACAATAATGAAAGATGAATATAAACAACTATTTCAAGAAATCGAAGAAGAGAAGAGACAAGCTGACTTACTGCAGGGGCTTGCCAAGAACGTAGAAAGTATTTCAAAATCTTACGAAGAGGAAGCTGTAACTCTTGAAGAGTTTAAAGCTATGGGCTACAAGCGTAGACATGAACTATTTGAGAAAGATAAAGCCCTATATGATAAGCTGCTGGGCAAGGAAAAACGCGGTTTGTTAGGTTTGTGATGTGGAGGGGAGCAATCCCCTTTTTTTACATAAATCAGACAGAATTACACACGAGGTAGGGGAATGGTTAGAAGTTTAAAATCAAGACTAGAGAAGTTAGAAGAGTATGCTGGAAAGACGGAATATGCAACAACCGATGAATGTATGTCTTTATATGTGGATTGTTTAAGGTTAACTTTCCAAGACAATGGGCTGGATATAAATATGGATGATTATATCCCCCGTAAATTTAGTGATGTCAAATTTTCAGATTATAAACAAGCAAAAGAAAAAATAGAAGAACTAAAAAGAATGGTAGAAGAAAGCGAGGTGAATAGTATTTGACAGAATTAAGCAGAAAAAAAGAAATATTTATGGCCAATTATCTCATGACTGGGAATGTAAAAAAAGCTAGTGAATTAAGTGAGATCACCAGAAAGACGGCTTACAATTACTTGAACGATGCAACCTTTAAGAGAATTTACCGTGAAAGACGTAGCGAACAACTAAAGGAGTCTACTACGCTGTTACAGAATGCAAGCGTCGAGGCAGTCGATGTATTAAGGGAAATCATGCTTGATAAGACAGTAAGCCCATATGCGAGACAACAGAGCGCCCAGAGCATTCTAAACATGGCTTATAAGGCAGTAGAAATGGTTGAGGTAGTGGAGCAATTAGAAATATTAGAGGCGAAGATACTAGATGAAGGCGATTAAAAACCGTTTAAATAAGTTGAATAAGTTAGCGGTGGTTGATGAAGTTGATACCGTGTTTTTAACGCAGATTGATACTGGACATTTTGAGGTAAGATATAGGATAGGTGGAAAAAATCCCAAAGATATTATAGAAGTCTATCTGACAAAAGAAGAAGCAGAAAAAGATATTTCACGAATTAAAAATACAAAAGGATTGCGGATATTCTGGGATAATATAGGTTTTTGTGATGATTAGAGCTTATCATTTATCAAGCAGATAAGAGCAATAAAAACCCTCCTTAATTCCCTGAGAAATGACAAGCAGGTAAGCGGAGTTTTTCCCCCTCTTATTTCGGATTTACTCCTTGCAGAATGACAAGCAGATAAGGACGACAATAAGCCTTCTAAATTGCTTACAAAACGATAGGGAGTTAAGACGAATTTAAAAGCTCCTTATTTTCGTTTTTCTCCTTGTCAAACGATAAGGAAATAAGACAGGAAATAACATCACTTATTTTGATTTTACTCCCTGAAAAACTGTAAGGAGATAAGGAGACTTATTAGCTTCGTTAATTTGGATTTTCTCCTTACAAAATGATAGGAAGATAAGAACTAAAATAACTCCCCTTATTTTCCTAACAAATGACAGGGAGATAAGAGTAATTTAAAAGTCTGTTATTTTGGATTTGTTGCTTACCAAATGATAAGCAGATAAGCAAAGAAATAACTTGCCTTAATTGCTTGCAGAATAACAAGGAAATAAGTGAGATAAAAACGTCTCTTAATCGCTTATCAAATGGTACGTAGAATGGACTTGAATCAAGAGCGAACGCAGATACAATGAAAAAAGCACCTAGAACAATCTAAGCGCTCAGGAGTAGTGGACGGTGTGCCTGTCCCGTCATCTCATACTATGAAGTTGCGTAGCGACACTATCATCTCTACCTCACTACTCTTTAAACTAATTATACCATGAAGGAGTATCAACTTGACCATTAAAGAAATAGAGGCACAACTAAAAAGAGTAAAGAAAGGAAACGAACTTATCCAGAGATTGCAACTAAAGTACCAGAGTTTAGACAATGGACTATTATCTGGATCCAATCAATTCACGACAAGGGTAAAAACTAGCAAAACCAATACTACCGAGGAGAAGATACTGGAAGCCTTGGAACTTAAAGATGAGATAGTGGAGCAAATGCAAGCTATTATGGATGAACGATTTGAAGTTTTGAACATGATTAATCAGTTAGATGATGTAGTTGAAAATTTGATTTTGACAATGTTGTATTTGAATAACCTACCTATGGCTAAGGTTTGTAAGGAGTTAGATTTTAGTAAGATTCAAATTTACAGAATTAAGAAAAAAGCCATTGAGAACTTGGCCAAGGTGAAAAATGCAAATCGATAAAGAAGAGACAACAAAGCAGATCTACAGATTTCTGAAAAGCTATCATTCACTGGTTAAATTGAGCCTAGACGGTCAAGATGGAGCGTTTGAAGCCAAAGCGGTGGAGATAGTAAGCATGATTGAGGCTTACAGGGACAATCTGGACGATTTACGACGTGAGATATTCGCCAATCTCTTTACAAGGCGAACTGGAGAGAGATTAAAGCTATGGCAATTATACGAGACACTAGACATTGATAGGGCTGAGTATGAACGTCTCAAAGCTGAGATACTGCTAGACTTTGCTAAAAGCTATCGTGACGGTGTTTTAGTGGTTGAAAAATAGTCTAGGAAAGTTTATAATGAGGTTAAAGTTAAGGAGGTATTATCATGGAAGTAATGGCGTTGCCTAGTAAAGAAATGATGCAGTTCTATACAGAAATATATCCGTGGATAAAAACTAGCTTTCCAGATGATACAACTCCTAGATTTTTATTCAAAGATAACACCCCTGGTCATATTTTAGAAATGTTCGAACAAATAAAAGAAAATCTAGGATATGACTACGCAATATAAAATACCAAAGCACCTAGAGAAATCTAAGTGCTTTTTGATATTATTTATTTTCTACGTGATATAATGAACCTATTAGCAATAAAAAAAGCACGTTTGACCGTGCTAGTTTCTTGCCTGCTGAACTCATCGTTTTAAGTTCCTTTTTGTTACCCTTTATGTTTTCTCAACTTATTTGAATTTAATAGTTTTTGAGAAAATCAAGTTAGATTTAGAGCAGGCTTATGCCTGTTTTTTAGTATCTAACAATAGGAAGATAACCTTAAAAAATAAAATAGTTCAGTGAACTATTTTATCCCGAACCTTGAAATTCAAAAGTTCGACCGTTGATTTAACAACGTTTTTAGCCCCTCGGATTTTATCCGAAGGGCTATTTTTGTATTTAGGGGGCAAAACATTTCAAGACAGCTCATTTACTAATAAATCCGATTCAGCTAATATAATTGAAAATGATGGAAAAAAGGGTGAATTTATGATATACTTTAATGCAGGACCTTTTTAGAAATTTTGAAAGAGTATTAAAAATTTAAAATGAGAAAAATTGTTATCAATGGTGGCTTGCCTCTGCAAGGTGAGATTACCATTAGTGGCGCAAAAAATAGTGTAGTAGCTTTGATTCCAGCTATTATTTTGGCAGATGATGTGGTGACTTTGGATTGTGTTCCAGATATTTCCGATGTTGCTAGTCTTGTCGAAATTATGGAGTTAATGGGGGCTACTGTTAAGCGTTATGACGATGTGTTAGAGATTGATCCAAGAGGTGTTCAAAATATTCCAATGCCTTATGGGAAAATCAATAGTCTTCGTGCATCTTATTATTTTTATGGAAGTCTTTTAGGTCGCTTTGGTGAAGCTACTGTTGGTTTACCTGGTGGATGTGATTTGGGACCTCGCCCTATTGATCTACATCTTAAGGCTTTTGAAGCTATGGGAGCTACTGTTAGCTACGAGGGTGATAACATGAAGTTATCTGCTAAAGATACAGGACTTCACGGCGCAAGTATTTACATGGATACGGTTAGTGTCGGTGCGACGATTAATACGATGATTGCTGCGGTTAAAGCAAATGGTCGTACTATTATTGAAAATGCAGCCCGAGAACCTGAGATTATTGATGTTGCCACTCTCTTAAATAATATGGGTGCTCATATCCGTGGTGCTGGAACCAATATTATCATTATTGATGGTGTTGACAGATTACACGGAACCCGTCATCAGGTGATTCCAGACCGTATTGAAGCAGGAACATATATTTCTTTAGCTGCTGCAGTCGGTAAGGGAATTCGTATTAATAATGTTCTTTATGAACACTTAGAAGGATTCATCGCTAAGTTGGAAGAAATGGGAGTGAGAATGACTGTATCGGAGGACAGTATTTTTGTCGAAGAACAGTCTAATTTGAAAGCAATCAATATTAAGACAGCTCCTTATCCTGGTTTTGCTACTGACTTGCAACAACCAATTACTCCTCTTCTATTAACAGCAGAGGGGCGTGGTACCATTATTGATACCATTTATGAAAAACGAGTAAACCATGTTTTTGAACTAGCAAAGATGGACGCAGATATTACGACTACAAACGACCATATTTTATATACTGGTGGACGTGTTTTGCGTGGTGCAAATGTAAAAGCTACTGACCTTAGAGCTGGGGCCGCACTTGTCATTGCTGGTTTAATGGCTGAAGGCAAAACTGAAATTACAAATATTGAGTTCATCTTACGTGGTTATTCAGATATTATTGAAAAATTACGTAATCTAGGAGCGGATATTACACTTGTTGAAGAATAAACCGTAGAGGTGTTTATGAATATTTGGACCAAATTAGCAATGTTTTCTTTTTTTGAAACGGATCGCTTGTATTTGCGTCCTTTCTTTTTTAGTGATAGTCAGGACTTCCATGAGATAGCTTCAAATCCAGAAAATTTACAATTCATTTTTCCAAGTCAAGCTAGTTTGGAAGAGAGTCAATATGCACTGGCCAATTATTTTATGAAGGTTCCTTTAGGTGTATGGGCTATTTGTGACAAGAAAACTGAAAAAATGATTGGTTCAATTAAGTTTGAAAAGCTAGATGAAATTAAAAAAGAAGCAGAACTTGGTTATTTTTTAAGAAGAGATTCATGGTCTCAAGGTTTTATGACAGAAGTTGTTAAAAAACTTTGTCAGCTTTCTTTTGAGGAATTTGGTTTAAAACAATTATCTATTATAACCCATCTCGAAAATGAAGCCAGTCAACGAGTTGCTCTTAAGGCTGGATTTCGCTTGATTCGTCAGTTTAAAGGAAGTGATCGCTATACGAGGAAAATGCGTGATTATCTTGAGTTTCGCTTTGTAAAGGGAGAAATTAATGAGTAAACACCAAGAAATTCTAAGTTATTTGGAAGAATTACCGGTTGGTAAAAGGGTCAGTGTTCGAAGCATTTCCAACCATCTAGGAGTAAGTGATGGAACGGCCTATCGCGCTATCAAGGAAGCGGAAAATCGTGGAATAGTAGAGACTCGACCAAGAAGTGGTACTATTCGTGTTAAATCTCAGAAAGTTGCTATCGAAAGATTAACATTTGCTGAAATTGCAGAAGTGACTTCTTCTGAGGTTTTGGCTGGGCAAGAAGGTTTAGAGAGAGAATTTAGTAAATTTTCAATCGGTGCCATGACTGAACAAAATATCTTGTCCTACCTTCACGATGGTGGGCTCCTGATTGTCGGAGATCGTACGCGTATCCAATTACTAGCGCTGGAAAATGAAAATGCAGTTCTGGTTACAGGTGGATTTCAGGTTCATGATGATGTGCTTAAACTGGCCAATCAAAAAGGAATTCCAGTTCTGAGAAGTAAGAATGACACTTTTACCATTGCGACCATGATAAATAAAGCCCTGTCAAATGTACAAATCAAGACTGATATTCTGACAGTTGAGAAACTTTATCGCCCAAGTCATGAGTATGGTTTTTTGAGAGAGACTGACACTGTTAAAGATTATTTGGACTTGGTACGTAAGAATCGTAGCAGTCGTTTCCCTGTTATTAATCAACATCAGGTCGTTGTTGGGGTTGTTACTATGAGAGATGCGGGTGATAAGTCACCAAGTACCACAATTGATAAGGTCATGTCTCGTAGTCTATTTTTGGTTGGATTATCGACAAATATTGCCAATGTGAGTCAACGGATGATTGCAGAAGACTTTGAAATGGTACCGGTTGTTCGGAATAATCAAACCTTGCTTGGAGTTGTGACACGACGAGATGTCATGGAGAAGATGAGTCGTTCCCAAGTTTCGGCTCTACCAACTTTTTCTGAGCAGATTGGTCAAAAACTTTCTTACCACCATGATGAAGTAGTCATTACAGTGGAACCCTTTATGCTTGAGAAAAACGGAGTTTTGGCTAATGGTGTATTGGCAGAAATTCTGACCCACATGACCCAAGATTTAGTTGTTAATAGTGGTCGTAATCTTATTATTGAGCAGATGCTAATCTACTTTTTGCAGGCTGTTCAGATTGATGATATACTGCGCATTCAAGCACGCATTATCCATCATACTAGACGATCAGCTATTATTGACTACGATATTTATCATGGTCATCAGATTGTTTCAAAAGCTAATATAACCGTTAAAATTAATTAGAAACTAGGAGAAAAAATGATAACATTAAAATCAGCTCGTGAAATCGAAGCTATGGATAAGGCCGGTGATTTTTTAGCAAGTATCCATATTGGCTTGCGTGATTTGATTAAGCCTGGCGTAGATATGTGGGAAGTTGAAGAATACGTTCGCCGTCGTTGTAAGGAAGAAAATTTCCTTCCGCTTCAGATTGGAGTTGACGGTGCCATGATGGACTATCCTTATGCTACCTGTTGCTCTCTTAATGATGAAGTGGCTCATGCTTTCCCTCGTCACTATATCTTGAAAGATGGTGATTTGCTCAAAGTTGATATGGTTTTGGGAGGTCCAATTGCTAAATCTGACCTGAATGTCTCAAAATTAAACTTCAACAATGTTGAGCAAATGAAAAAATACACTCAGAGCTATTCTGGTGGCCTAGCAGACTCTTGTTGGGCTTATGCTGTTGGTACACCGTCCGAAGAAGTGAAAAACTTGATGGATGTAACCAAAGAAGCTATGTACAAGGGTATTGAGCAAGCCGTCATTGGGAATCGTATCGGTGATATTGGTGCAGCCATTCAAGAATACGCTGAAAGTCGTGGTTACGGTGTAGTGCGTGATTTGGTTGGTCATGGTGTTGGCCCAACTATGCATGAAGAACCAATGGTTCCTAACTATGGTGTTGCTGGTCGTGGACTCCGTCTTCGTGAAGGAATGGTACTAACCATTGAACCCATGATCAATACTGGAGATTGGGAAATTGATACAGATATGAAGACCGGTTGGGCGCATAAAACCATCGACGGTGGCCTATCTTGTCAATATGAACACCAATTCGTGATTACTAAAGATGGTCCGGTAATCTTGACTAGCCAAGGTGAAGAAGGAACTTATTAATAAAAAGTGAAAAGGCTGCTGGATGTTGATTTTGATAAAAAATTCAGTAGATCTTTTCATGATAAAACGCATTGTATCAAGCTTTTAAGTGCCTGGTATAATGCGTTTTTCTGATTTTAAAAACATAATTCTTCTAAAATAGTACACTTCAGGTGAAAAAAACGACATTTCAGATTTTCTGCTCCAGAAATAGCTATCACTATGATATAATTATTTTATGATTATTACTATTCCTATAAAAAACCAAAAAGATATTGGCACACCATCTGATTCAGTCGTTGTTCTCGGCTATTTTGATGGTATACACAAGGGTCATCAAGAATTATTTCGTGTTGCCAATAAGGCTGCGAGAAAGGATTTATTGCCTATCGTGGTTATGACCTTTAATGAATCTCCAAAGATCGCTTTAGAGCCTTATCATCCTGATTTGTTTTTACATATTTTGAACCCTGCTGAACGTGAGAGGAAATTAAAGCGTGAAGGTGTAGAAGAATTATATCTCCTTGATTTTAGTAGTCAATTTGCTAGTCTCACGGCAGAAGAATTTTTTGCAACTTATATCAAGGCCATGAATGCTAAAATTATTGTTGCAGGTTTTGATTATACATTTGGTTCTGACAAAAAAACGGCAGAAGATTTAAAGGATTACTTTGATGGAGAAGTTATCATTGTCCCACCTGTAGAAGATGAAAAAGGAAAGATTAGTTCAACTCGTATCCGTCAAGCTATTTTAGATGGAAATGTGAAAGAAGCAGGGGAACTTTTGGGGGCACCACTTCCATCAAGAGGTATGGTGGTTCATGGTAATGCTCGTGGTCGGACAATTGGTTATCCAACAGCTAATTTGGTACTTTTAGACCGTACTTATATGCCAGCAGATGGTGTTTATGTCGTTGATGTTGAGATTCAAAGACAGAAGTATCGTGCCATGGCTAGTGTTGGAAAAAATGTGACCTTTGATGGAGAAGAAGCACGATTTGAAGTCAATATTTTTGATTTTAATCAAGATATTTATGGGGAAACCGTCATGGTTTATTGGCTTGATCGCATTCGTGATATGACCAAATTTGACTCAGTTGATCAATTAGTGGATCAGTTAAAGGCAGACGAAGAAGTAGCACGGAATTGGTCTTAAAAGTTTGAGTAAATAAAACAAAAAAGAGGTAACTACAAGACCTCTTTTTATTCTTTTTCAAAGGTGAATCCTTCTCCAAGGATTTCATGGGCTTCTGTAATAGTTATAAAGGCTTGAGGATCGATTCGATGAATCATTTCCTTCATTTTCACAATTTCATTTCTGCCGACAATACAGTAGATGATTTTCAAATTTTCTTTACTATAGTAGCCTTGACCGGAAATAAATGTAACACCTCTTCCTAGGTCATCATTAATCGCTTTAGCAAGTTGGTCGGGACGTTTTGTGATAATCATAAAGCCTTTACCAGCATAGCCACCTTCGCCAATCAAATCAATGACACGAGAAACGATAAAATCAAATAAGAGAGTGTAGGAAACCAATCTCAGATCCTTGAAGATTAGGAGAATAAGCATGAGAATACAAAAATCTAAGATAAAGAGCAGTTTCCCCATGGATATATGAGTGTATTTATTGAGAATACGAGCTAGAATATCAGTTCCTCCGGTTGTACCACCAGCATTAAAGATAATGCCCAGACCGATTCCCAATAGAATCCCAGCTATAAGGGCAGTGATTAGTAAATCACCTTGAAGATCAATATGAAGGGGAATGCGCTCAAAAAAAGCCAACCAAGCTGACAAAGATAAGGTTCCTAGCAAACTAGAATAGAGGGATTTTGCTCCAAATATTTTCCAAGCTAGGATGAAAAGGGGAATATTAATCAGCAGGTTCATGAGGGAAACAGGGATTTTAAAAAGATAAAAGGTGATGAGGGTAATACCTGTCGCCCCTCCTTCAAAGAGATGATGAGGAACTACAAAATAAGTCAGCCCAAAAGCATAAATAGCGGCACCTAGTAAAATGGTAAAAATGGGGTAAATTTTTTTAATCATAGAACACCTCTTTTCTTATAAGTAGATTATATCAAATTTTTAAGAAAAAATTGAATGACTCCATTAGGATTTTCAATCTTTTTTTGATATAATTAGAAGTAAGAAAACCAATCTGAATCCTAAAATAGAAAGATTGACACTATGACAAAAATTAAGATTGTAACCGATTCATCTGTTACTATTGAACCAGAACTCGTAAATCAATTAGATATTACTGTTGTTCCATTATCTGTAATGATTGATAATGTTGTTTATTCTGATGCTGATTTGAAAGAAGAAGGTAAATTTCTTCAGTTGATGCAAGCAAGTAAGAATCTTCCGAAAACCAGTCAACCGCCTGTAGGTGTCTTCGCTGAAGTTTTTGAAGACCTATGCAAGGATGGTAGCCAGATTCTTGCTATTCATATGTCCCATGCTCTTTCTGGTACTGTAGAAGCAGCGCGCCAAGGTGCTAGCTTATCTACTGCCGATGTGACAGTTATTGATAGTTCCTTCACTGACCAAGCACTGAAATTCCAAGTTGTTGAAGCTGCGAAGTTAGCACAAGAAGGAAAAGAGTTGGAGGAAATTTTATCTCATGTAGAAGAGGTTAAAAACCACACAGAACTCTATATTGGTGTTTCAACTTTGGAAAATCTTGTCAAAGGTGGACGAATTGGCCGTGTAACTGGATTATTGAGTTCGCTCCTTAACATCCGTGTTGTTATGCAGATGAAGAACCATGAATTGCAACCAATTGTTAAAGGTCGTGGAGCTAAAACCTTTAAAAAATGGTTAGATGAGCTGACAAATTCTCTTTCTGGACGTTCTGTAGCAGAGATTGGAATTTCATATTCTGGTAGTGCTGATTGGGCAAAAGAGATGAAAGAAAGTTTACAAACTTATGTTGAAAAGCCAATTTCAGTTCTGGAAACAGGATCTATTATTCAAACGCACACAGGTGAGAACGCTTGGGCTATTTTGGTACGTTACCACTCCTAAAAAAATAAATAAAATGGGAAGAAATAGCGTTTTTAACTTGACCTATAAGGGATTTTAGGATATGATTATATTTGTTAATTAGAAATTAAATTGGAGGAATCATTAACATGGCAAACAAACAAGATTTGATCGCTAAAGTAGCAGAAGCTACAGAATTGACTAAGAAAGACTCAGCAGCAGCAGTTGAAGCTGTATTCGCAGCAGTAGCTGATTACCTTGCAGCTGGTGAAAAAGTTCAATTGATCGGTTTTGGTAACTTTGAAGTTCGTGAGCGTGCTGCACGTAAAGGTCGCAACCCACAAACTGGTAAAGAAATCACAATTGCAGCTTCTAAAGTTCCAGCATTCAAAGCTGGTAAAGCTCTTAAAGACGCTGTTAAATAATCAGCCTTTAAAAAGCCTGTCATATCAAGCATTTGAGCTTGTGTGATGGGCTTTTTTGTGTTCTTAGGGCATTTTTGGGGCAAAATCTGAATTAACTAGTGGCAGAAATGACTATTCATGTATAGGCTAATTCAATTTGCGTAGCGGAAATCATACAAATAAAATTGATTATAGTAAAATAGGATTAGAAATCTTAAGAAAGTTGGTTCTTTATTGGAAACGATAGTATTTTCAATCTCCGTTTTTCTAGCAGGGATTTTGTCCTTCTTTTCTCCCTGTATTTTTCCTCTGTTACCAGTTTACACTGGAATTTTGCTGGATGATCAGGAAAGTGCAAAAAGCTTCTCCTTGTTTGGAAGAAAAGTTGCCTGGTCAGGCTTGATTCGAACACTTTGCTTTATTGCAGGTATTTCTCTTATTTTCTTTATTCTAGGATTTGGTGCTGGTTACTTTGGTAATATTCTCTATGCCAATTGGTTTCGCTATACCATGGGTACGATTATCATTATTTTGGGCCTTCACCAGATGGAAATTTTT
Source organism: Streptococcus mitis (assembly GCF_946188375.1). Lineage (GTDB taxonomy): Bacteria > Bacillota > Bacilli > Lactobacillales > Streptococcaceae > Streptococcus > Streptococcus mitis_CX. Next base: position 330,256 of record NZ_CAMHUS010000001.1, on the reverse strand, counting down.
CATTTTAAGAAATTAGAGGTTCAAAAAAGCTTTACTTTTAAGAAATCAGAAGCCAATCGTTATTGGTCGGCCTTTTTACTCGGTATTACCTTTAGCTTTGGTTGGACGCCTTGTATTGGTCCAGTTTTGAGTTCTGTTTTAGCACTTGCGGCTTCAGGCGGCAATGGCGCTTGGCAAGGAGCTATCTATACTCTTATTTACACTCTGGGTATGGCCATTCCTTTCTTGCTCTTGGCTCTTGCTTCAGGTGTAGTGATGCCTTATTTTAGTAAAATCAAGCGTCATATGATGCTACTGAAGAAAATTGGTGGTTTCCTCATTATTTTAATGGGAATTTTGTTAATCTTAGGACAAGTAAATGTTCTAGCTGGAATTTTTGAATAAAGGAGAAAAAGATGAAAAAAGTAATGTTTGCTGGCTTAAGCCTCTTGTCATTAGTCGTATTAATGGCTTGTGGGGAGGAAGAGTCTAAAAAGACTCAAGCACCAGAACAAGCCCCAAAACAACAGCAACAAACGCCTGTACAACAAATTGCTGTTGGAAAAGAGGCTCCAGACTTTACCTTGCAATCCATGGATGGCAAAGAAGTTAAGTTATCTGATTATAAGGGTAAAAAAGTTTACTTGAAGTTTTGGGCTTCCTGGTGTGGTCCATGTAAGAAAAGTATGCCTGAGTTGATGGAATTAGCTGCAAAAGAAGATCGAGATTTTGAAATTCTTAGTGTCGTTGCGCCAGGTCTTCAAGGGGAAAAAACAGTAGAAGAATTTCCAAAATGGTTCCAGGAACAAGGATATAAGGATATACCAGTTCTCTACGATACCAAGGGTAGCACTTTCCAAGCTTATCAAATCCGAAGTATTCCTACAGAATATTTGATTGATAGCCAAGGCAAGATTGGAAAAATCCAGTTTGGTGCAATAAGAAATGCAGATGCAGAAGCAGCCTTTAAAGAAATGAACTAGAATCGATAAAAATCTGATTACAATATGTAGTCAGATTTTTTTAGAAAAATATTTTATAAATATTCACAAATCTCCCATATTTATGGTAAAATAGAATCATCATTTTATTTTGGAGTCAAAGATGAATATATTTAGAACAAAGAATGTTAGTTTGGATAAAACAGAGATGCACAGGCATTTGAAGTTATGGGATTTGATTTTGTTGGGTATCGGAGCCATGGTAGGGACGGGCGTCTTTACAATTACAGGTACTGCAGCTGCAACGCTTGCTGGTCCAGCCCTAGTGATTTCAATTGTCATTTCTGCCTTGTGTGTGGGATTATCAGCCCTCTTTTTTGCAGAATTTGCTTCTCGAGTACCCGCTACAGGTGGTGCTTACAGCTATCTCTATGCTATCTTAGGAGAATTCCCTGCCTGGTTGGCTGGCTGGTTAACCATGATGGAGTTCATGACAGCCATATCTGGTGTGGCTTCGGGATGGGCAGCTTATTTTAAAGGGTTACTGTCTCAATACGGAATAGCCCTTCCTCAGGCTTTAAATGGTACCTTTAATCCTCAAGCAGGGACATTTGTTGATTTATTGCCTATTCTTGTTTTGGTCTTGGTGACCTCGCTTGTTCTACTCAATGCTAAAGCAGCATTACGCTTTAATTCAATTTTAGTTATTTTGAAATTTTCCGCTTTAGCTCTCTTTGTTTTAGTAGGAATTTGGCATATCAAGCTTGATAATTGGAGCAATTTCGCTCCTTATGGTTTTGGTCAAATTTATGGTGCTAGTACTGGTATTATGGCTGGTGCGTCCTTAATGTTCTTTGGATTTTTAGGCTTCGAATCCATCTCTATGGCTGTAGATGAAGTCAAGACTCCTCAAAAAAATATTCCGAGAGGGATTGTCTTATCACTTTCAATCGTAACCATTCTTTATGCCTTGGTGACTCTTGTCTTGACTGGTGTGGTTCACTATAGTCATCTAAATGTCGACGATGCCGTTGCTTTTGCTCTTCGCAGTGTTGGGATTAGTTGGGCAGCCAACTATGTGTCATTAGTGGCTATCTTGACCTTGATTACAGTTTGTATTTCGATGACCTATGCCCTATCACGTATGATTTACAGTTTAGCGCGTGACGGCTTGATACCTGCTGCCTTTAAAGAACTGACCAAAACAAGCAAGGTACCAAAAAATGCTACTATCTTGACAGGTCTAGCTTCAGCAGTAGCAGCAGGAATGTTCCCTCTTGCTAGTATCGCAGCCTTCTTAAATATTTGTACCTTGGCTTACTTGATCATGCTGGCTTATGGTCTGATTCGCTTACGGAAAGAAAAAGGAATGCCCAAAGCGGGCGAGTTTAAAACACCATTGGTACCTCTGTTACCAATTTTATCAATCATCATTTGTTTATCCTTTATGTTACAGTATAATATGGAAACTTGGGTTGCTTTCCTAGTTGCATTGTTAGTAGGAAGTATTATTTACTTTACTTATGGTTATAAGCATTCTACCATAGAAGAATAATACTCTTCGAAAATCTCTTCAAACCACGTCAGCTTCGCCTTGCCGTATGCATGGTTACTGACTTCGTCAGTTTCATCTACAACCTCAAAACAGTGTTTTGAGCAGCCTGCGGCTAGCTTCCTAATTTGCTCTTTGATTTTCATTGAGTATATAAAGTGAGAATCTGTTGAGTTATTGAAACTCAGCAGATTTTTATATGTGAAAGAAATTTCAAATTTTTTCTAAAAATAGCTTGACAGATTAAATTTTTAGGAGTAAACTGTTTACCAGTTAATTAAATAGTTAAGGGGTTATCTATGAAGAAAAAAAGTTTATTTTTAGTATTGTTAAGTATCTTTCTTTTGTGTTTAGGTGCTTGTGGTCAAAAGGAAAGCCAGTCAGGTAAAGGGATGAAAATTGTAACTAGTTTTTATCCTATCTATGCTATGGTCAAGGAAGTATCTGGTGATTTGAATGATGTTCGAATGATTCAGTCAAGTAGTGGAATTCACTCCTTTGAACCTTCGGCAAATGACATCGCGGCCATCTATGATGCAGATGTCTTTGTTTACCATTCGCATACGCTTGAATCTTGGGCAGGAAGTCTGGATCCCAATCTAAAAAAATCTAAAGTGAAGGTTTTAGAGGCTTCAGAGGGAATGACTTTAGACCGCGTCCCAGGGCTAGAAGATGTGGAAGCAGGGGATGGAGTTGATGAAAAAACGCTCTATGATCCTCATACTTGGCTAGATCCTGAAAAAGCTGGAGAAGAAGCCCAAATTATTGCTGATAAACTTTCAGAGGTTGATAGTGAGCATAAAGAGACTTATCAGAAAAATGCGCAAGCCTTTATCAAAAAAGCTCAAGAATTGACTAAGAAATTCCAGCCTAGATTTGAAAAAGCGAGTCAGAAAACCTTTGTAACACAACATACAGCCTTTTCTTATCTAGCGAAGCGATTTGGACTCAATCAACTTGGAATCGCTGGTATCTCTCCTGAACAGGAACCAAGTCCAAGACAACTAACAGAAATTCAGGAATTTGTTAAGACCTATAAGGTTAAGACGATTTTTACAGAAAGTAATGCTTCTTCAAAAGTAGCTGAAACTCTTGTCAAATCAACAGGTGTGGGGCTTAAAACTCTGAATCCTTTAGAGGCAGACCCACAAAATGACAAGACTTATCTCGAAAATCTTGAAGAAAATATGAGTGTTTTAGCAGAAGAATTGAAATGAGGAAAGAATGAAAATCAATAAAAAATATGTAGCGGGTTCAGTGGCAGTTCTTGCCCTAAGTGTTTGTTCCTATGAACTTGGTCGTTACCAAGCTGGTCAAGTTAAGAAAGATTCTAATCGAGTAGCTTATATAGATGGTGATCAGGCTGGTCAAAAAGCAGAGAACTTGACACCAGATGAAGTCAGTAAGAGAGAGGGAATCAACGCCGAACAAATTGTTATCAAGATTACGGATCAAGGTTATGTGACCTCTCATGGAGATCATTATCATTACTATAATGGCAAGGTTCCTTTTGACGCTATCATCAGTGAAGAACTGCTGATGAAAGATCCGAATTATCAGTTGAAGGATTCAGACATTGTCAATGAAATCAAGGGTGGTTATGTGATTAAGGTAGACGGGAAATACTATGTTTACCTCAAGGATGCCGCCCATGCGGACAATATTCGTACAAAAGAAGAGATTAAACGTCAGAAGCAGGAACATAGTAGTAATCACGGGGGTGCTTCTAATGATCAGGCAGTAGTTGCAGCCAGAGCTCAAGGACGCTATACAACGGATGATGGTTATATCTTTAATGCCTCTGATATCATTGAGGATACGGGTGATGCCTATATCGTTCCTCATGGCAATCACTTCCACTATATTCCGAAGAGTGATTTGTCTGCCAGCGAATTAGCTGCTGCCCAAGCCTTCTTATCTGGAAAAGGTGATCAATTAAGTACAGTTGAATATCGTTCAAGCAGAGCTGAAACAAGATCTAGTGTGAGAACAAGTCAATATGAGTCTCCTCAAAATCCTGCAGCAGCTCCTGAGAGTCAAAATGAGGATTTGGATAGTCTCCTCCAAGAATTGTACGCTTTGCCACTTAGCCAACGTCATGTGGAGTCTGATGGATTAGTATTTGACCCAGCACAGATTACAAAACGTACTGCCAATGGTGTGGCAGTTCCTCACGGAGATCATTTCCATTTCATTCCTTATTCGCAAATGTCTGCTTTGGAAGAAAAATTGGCTCGAAATCTACCAATTGGAGGTCAGCCAGTTCAAAGTCATTCTAATAATACGAAACCAAGCAGTCCTGAGAGAACAAGTTCAACACCAAGTTCAACCATTAAACCAAACTTTAATCTCAATACGCCGGCACCGAATCGAGGAACTGGAGGAGCTTATACAACGGATGATGGGTATGTCTTTAGTCCGACAGATGTGATTGAAGATACAGGTGACGCTTTTGTTGTACCGCATGGAAATCATTTCCACTATATTCCTAAGAGTGATTTGTCAGCAGGAGAATTGGCTGCTGCTCAAGCCTATTGGAATGGGAAGCAGGGCTCACATTCTGCCACAAGCTCAAGTAAACCAAGTAGTGATAATGCTAAACCAGCCCAACCAAGTTTGACAGAGACTCCAAACCTGACTGTCACACCAACATATCATCAAAATCATGGGGAAGACATTTCAACACTTTTAAGTGAATTGTATGCCAAACCTTTGTCAGAACGCCATGTGGAATCGGATGGACTAGTCTTTGATCCGGCACAAATCATCAAACGTACAGCTAACGGTGTAGCAGTGCCTCACGGAGACCATTATCACTTTATTCCTTATTCACAAATGTCACCGCTGGAAGAAAAATTGGCTCGTATGATAGCTGTCAAGGGACAAAATGGCAGTGTCTTGCCAAGCGTCACTCCACTGAAGCCAGCGCCTACTACCAAACCTCAAGCGTCAGCGGAAAATAAACCGACTGAATTTGATGTCAACCAGGTTGTTAGAAAAGTTGGAGACGGATATATTATAGAGGATAAGGGCGTTAGTCGTTATGTTCTTGCTAAAGACCTGGCTAAGGATAAGATTGACACTATTGAAAATCTCTTATCTAAGAAAACTCAAGAGACACATGAGCTAGTTGCGAAGAAAGAAAATGTCGCTCCTCGTGATCAAGAATTTTATGATAAAGCATATAATTTATTGGCCGAGGCTCATAAAGTCTTGTCTGAAAATAAGGGGCGTACTTCTGATTTCCAAGCTTTAGACAAATTAGCAGAACGCTTGAATGATGAATCTTCTAATAAAGGAAAATTGGTAGATGATTTATTAGCATTCTTAGCACCAATTACTCATCCAGAGCGACTTGGCAAACCAAATGCTCAAATTGCTTATACAGATGTTGAAATTAAATTAGCGAAATTAGCAGGTAAGTATACAACAGAAGATGGGTATATCTTTGACATTCGTGATATTACCAGTGATGAGGGAGATGCTTATGTAACTCCGCATATGACCCATAGTCATTGGATTAAGAAAGATAGTTTGTCTGAAGCTGAAAGAACGGCAGCTCAGGCTTATGCTAAAGAGAAAGGTTTGACGCCTCCTTCAACAGATAATCAGGGTTCAGGAAATACTGATGCTAAAGGAGTAGAAGCAATCTATAATAAAGTGAAAGCAGCTAAGAAGGTTCCACTTGATCATATTCCTTACAATCTACAACATACTGTTGAAGTTAAAAATGGTAGCTTAATTATACCTCATTACGACCATTACCATAACATTAAATTTGGTTGGTTTGACGAAGGACTCTATGAAGCACCTAAGGGTTATAGCCTTGAGGATCTCTTTGCGACTGTAAAATATTATGTTGAACATCCTGAAGAACGTCCTCACTCAGATAATGGTTGGGGAAATGCCAGCGACCATGTTCGTAAAAATAAGGCAGACCAAGACGGTAAACATAATGAAAATAAGGAACATGATGAAGTAAGTGAGCCAACTCGCCCTGAATCTGATGAAAAAGAGAATCACGCTGCTTTAAATCTTTCAGTAGATAATCTTTATAAACCGAGCACTGATGAAGACGAGACAGAAGAAGTATCTAAAGATACAACAGACGAAGCTGAAGTACCTCAAGTAGAAACCGAAAAAGTAGAAACCAAACTCAAAGAAGTAGAAGCTCTACTTGCTAAAGTAACGGATGCTAGTTTGAAAGACAATGTGGCAGAGAGCCTATCTGGTTTACGGAATAATTTGAGTCTCCAAACCATGGATAATAATGGCATTATGGCAGAAGCAGAAAAATTGCTTGCTTTGTTAAAAGGTAGTGAGTCAGTTACGACGAAACCAGCAGTATAAACTTTATACTATAAATCAAAATGATGTAAGAGTCAGTAGCAATACTGGCTTTTATTTTTTAAAATGATATAAAAATCTTGACAGATAAACTTAAAAAAGGTAAACTATTTACTGGTTAATTAATCGGTTAAATAACCGGTTTAGAAAAACTGTTTAACCGAGAAAAAGAAGTTAAAAAAAGCTTCATCATTTATTGAAATGAGGGATTTATGAAATTCAGTAAAAAGTATATTGCAGCCGGATCAGCTGTTATCGTATCCTTGAGTCTTTGCGCCTATGCACTGAACCAGCATCGCTCGCAGGAAAATAAGGACAATAATCGTGTCTCTTATGTGGATGGCAGTCAGTCAAGTCAGAAAACTGAAAACTTGACACCAGATCAGGTTAGCCAGAAAGAAGGAATTCAGGCTGAGCAAATTGTCATCAAAATTACAGATCAGGGCTATGTGACGTCACACGGTGATCACTATCATTATTATAACGGGAAAGTTCCTTATGATGCCCTCTTTAGTGAAGAACTTTTGATGAAGGATCCAAACTATCAACTTAAGGATGGAGATATTGTCAATGAAGTCAAGGGTGGTTATATCATCAAGGTAGATGGAAAATATTATGTCTACCTGAAAGATGCAGCTCATGCTGATAATATTCGAACTAAAGATGAAATCAACCGTCAAAAACAAGAACATGTCAAAGATAATGAGAAGGTCAGCTCTGATGTTGCTGTAGCAAGGTCTCAGGGACGCTATACGACAGATGATGGTTATGTCTTTAATCCAGCTGATATTATCGAAGATACGGGTGATGCTTATATAGTTCCTCATGGAGGTCACTATCACTATATTCCAAAAAGTGATTTGTCTTCTAGTGAGTTAGCAGCAGCAAAAGCTCATTTAGCTGGCAAAAATACGCAACCGAGTCAGCTAAGCTATTCTTCAACAGCTAGTGAGAATAATACTCAATCTACAGTGCAAGGATTAACTAGCAAGCCAGAAAGCAAAGTTGAAAATCTCCAAAGTCTATTGAAAGAACTCTACGATTCACCTAGCGACAAACGTTACAGTGAATCAGATGGTCTGGTCTTTGACCCTGCTAAGATTATCAGTCGTACACCAAATGGAGTTGCGATTCCGCATGGTGACCATTATCACTTTATTCCTTACAGCAAGCTCTCTCCTTTAGAAGAAAAGATTGCTAGAATGGTGCCTATCGGTGGAACTGGTTCTACAGTTTCTACAAATGAAAAACCTCATGAAGTAGCGTCTAGTCTAGGAAGTCTTCCAAGTAATCCATCTATATTGAATAATGCTTCTTCAACGTTAAATAAGGAAATTCCTTCAACATCTGATGGTTATATCTTTAATCCAAAAGATATCGTTGAAGAAACAGCCACAGCTTATATCGTCAGACATGGTGATCATTTCCATTACATTCCTAAGTCGAATCAAATTGGTAAACCGACTCTTCCAAATAATGGTCTAACAACACCTTCACCATCTCTTCCAATCAATCCAGGAAATTCACATGATGAACATGAAGAAGGTGGACACGGCTTTGATGCCAATCGTATTATTGCTGAAGATGAAGCAGGATTTATCATGAGTCACGGCGACCATAATCATTACTTCTTCAAGAAGGACTTGACAGCAGAGCAAATTAAGGCAGCACAAGACCATTTGAAAGAGGCAAATACAGCAACACCAAATCCAGCTCATGATGACGATCACGATGAAGATCATCATGGACACCATCATGATGATGACCATGATCACGGCTTTGATGCTAATCGTATTATTGCGGAGGATGAGCAAGGATTTATCATGAATCACGGTGACCACAATCATTACTTCTTCAAGAAGGATTTGACTGCTGATCAAATCAAGTCCGCACAAGACCACTTGAAAGGTGTAAATACAGCAACACCAAATCCAGCTCATGATGACGATCACGATGAAGATCATCATGGACACCATCATGATGAAGACCATGATCATGGTTTTGATGTTAATCGTGTCATCAGTGAGGATGAGCAAGGTTTTGTCATGAGTCACGGAGACCATAATCATTACTTCTTCAAGAAGGATTTGACAGCAGAGCAAATTAAGGCTGCACAAGACCATTTGAAAACACATCATGATGCAGAGCCTGTAAAACCTCTTGCTAAAACGGTAGAGTCTTTCTCAAGAGATGCTAGCGATGAAGAAAAGATTGCTTATATTTCGAAGACATACGGCGTTCCACTTGAAGCGATTAGAATTTCAAACGGATTCTTTGTTTTTGGAAATCCAGACCAAGCCTACGATCCAACTCATATCCACCCATATGCTGTTCGTAAGGAACACGTTCGAATTCCGCTCCAAACTGGAAATCCAGAACTTGATTTCCTAAATGAACTTTATACGACTGCCTTACGTGATGGTGTGTCTCCTTATAGCTTACAGGTAGAAAATGGTAGTTTTGTGATTCCTCATGGTGACCACAATCACTACATCAAGGTTCAAACCAAGGGCTATGAAGTGGCTTTGAAAAACAAGATTCCAGCTCTCCAATCCAACTACCAGCCTGGTGCTTTTGATGAGAAGGCGGTCTTGGCAAAAGTAGACCAACTTCTATCTGATAGCAGAAGCATCTACAAAGACAAGCCTATCGAACAAAGACAGATTGAGTTAGCTTTAGGTCAGTTTACTGAAAACATGAAGAAACTGGCAACTAACTCTACAGCAGGTTATCTTGCAACACTTGAACTCTTTGATAAGCAATATATCCATATTGATGAAAGTGTCAAACCTGTTGAAACAAGTGCTTTAGATAAGAAATATCAGGCCTTGATTGATAAAATCAATACTCTGGATACGGACACTTATGGACTTCCTAAGAAAGACCTACTCGTTCGACTCCAAGAAGCTAAGTTAGCTAAAGATGAGGCCGGTTTAGCAGCGGTTGAATCACAACTTCAAGCTCTTCAAGACTTTAATGACCGAACAGGGGTTACAACTGTAGAATACATCAAGTACTTCTACGAACACGTAAATGACGGTCGTTTGAGTGATGAACTTCGAAACAAAGTAGCTCAGTTGACTTGGACTTTGTATCAATCTCAATCCTTCCTTAAGGCAGCAGAATTGAACAAATTATTCCCAAGTATATATCAGGCAAAACAAGAAGTGGAAGAAGCGTTGAAAGCTCAGCCAACTACTGCGAAATCAAGTCAGACAGTTCTAGATACTGAAAAAGTTGATAATCAAAGTGCCAAGACAGCTATTTATGGCTTCTTGAAAGAATTGTATGGAGACTTTATGCCTGAAGAGCATGTCAATCATGTTAGCAAGGAAGAGGTAGAAAGCCTCTTGAGCAAGGCACATCAACTCTTGGAACAAATCCAAGAAGAAGGAATCAGACAATCCTTGGCAGAAGAAGTAGAAAATCTCAAAGTTGCTACAAACAAGACTGATGCAGACTTGGATGAAGTAAATAGTCAGGTAAAAGATGTCTTGACTCGTATTGCTAGCGCTCTTCAACAAGAGAAAGAAAATGCTGAGCAAGATCCTCAGACACTTGTACTCTATCAAAAACTTTACGATATCCTCATGTCACTTCACGCTTACTTAGAAAACAATAAGGGTTCTGATGCGGACTTTGATAAGGTGGATGCATTACTAGATCAACTTTCTGCTAAGAGTAAGGATAAAGCTGCTTTACTTGAATTGACAAAAGCTATTCTAGTCTTGAATCAAGAAATCAAGTCAAAATCAAGTGCGAGTGAAGAAGCAACTCCAGCAACAAATGCCGAGGCAAATGGTGATAAGACAAGTCCCGAAACTGAAACATCAGCAGCTGCAGAATCTAACAGTGAAACTGCCAGCGACGAAAACAAACCGAGCAACGCAACAGATTCTAAACCTACTGAACCAGCGTCAGAAAAGGAAACAACAGAATCTACAACAAGTACTGGAAATCAAGAAAAACCAGCAGAATAAAAAGAAAGGCGAAGTAGCTGGGCTACCTCGTCTTTTTAGTCTTTATAAGCTACGATACCAATGATGGTATCAACCGCACGTTCCATAGTCTGAAGGCTGACGTATTCAAAACGTCCATGCATATTTTCTCCTCCCGCAAAGATATTAGGAGTTGGGATTCCCATAAAGGAAATCTTAGAGCCGTCTGTCCCTCCACGGATTGGTTCGATTATAGGAGTAATCCCCAAATCTTCCATAACTGCTTTGGCAATGGTAATTGGAGTCATATCTTTTTCAATGACTTCTTTCATATTGTAGTACTGGTCTGTCAAGTTTAGGGTGACACGGTCGCTACCAAGTTCTTGATTCATCTTATCAGCGATAGACTGCATTGCTGCTTTACGAGCTTCAAAGGCATCTTTTTCAAAATCACGAATGATGTAGCTTGCACGCGCCTCTTCGACACTACCTATCACATCCATTAGGTGGTAGAAGCCTTGGTAACCTTCTGTTAACTCGGGTCGGTCATTCTCTGGAAGTTGATTATGAAAATCAATTGCTAGCTGAAGGGCATTGACCATCTGCCCTTTGGCAGTACCAGGGTGGACATTGCGTCCTTGGAAATGCAATTCAGCACCAGCGGCTGAGAAGGTCTCGTACTGAAGTTCTCCGAGAGGTCCGCCATCTACAGTATAGGCAAAATCTACATCGAAATCTTCTGCATCAAATTTATTGGCACCAACACCGATTTCTTCATCTGGACCAAAACCAACACGAATCTCACAGTGCTTGATTTCAGGATGGGCAGTCAGATATTCAATAGCAGTCATAATTTCAGCAATCCCTGACTTGTCATCAGCACCTAGTAAGGTTGTTCCATCGGTTGTGATGAGCGTTTGTCCTGGATATTTCTCAAGACTCTTAAAGTCAGCTGGATCGAGTTTGAAACCAGAATTTCCAAGTTCAATCACACCACCATCGTAGTTTTCAATTACCTGTGGCTTGACTCCTTCGGCATTAAAATCAGCAGTATCCATGTGGGAGATGAAGCCAATCTTACGTGTTAAAGATGGATCATTGGCTGGCAAGGTTCCAATTGCAAAACCATTTGGTAGATAATAAACATTTTGTAATCCAACACGTTTCATTTCAGGGATAAGAACATTGGTTGCGAAGTCAACCTGACTCTGTGTACTTGGAGTAGTAGTAGAGTGTTCATCAGAGCGCGTGTTGACCTTAACGTAGGTCAAGAAGCGGTCCAAGAGATTGGGGTAAGTCATAAAAAACTCCTTTTGAATTCATTTTTTCCATTGTATCATAGAAAGAAAAGAAAAACAAAAGACAGAAGTTAGAGAAATTCGCTATGTTGGCGTTTACTTATTAATGGATAAATGATAAAATAAACTTGATAAAAATATCACAAGGAAGCGATTATGAAAAAAGCAATTTTAATGATGACTTTCGGTTCACCAGAAGAGATTACCTTTGAAGGTGTGGCTGATTTTTTCACAAATATTCGTCGTGGAGTGAGACCTCAAGACCACGAGATTCAAACACTCTATGATAATTATGTACTTATTGGAGGTACGCCTCTGCAAAGAATTACCCGTGAAGAGGTTGCCTTGGTAGAAGCTAGACTGGGTAATGAATATAGTGTCTATTTTGCCAATAAATTTTCCAGTCCCTTTATTCCAGATGTGATCGGTCAGATGGAAGCAGACGGCATTGAACAGTGTATCTGCTTGATTTTGGAGCCTCATTATTCTTTCTACTCTGTCATGGGCTATGAAAAATTTTTAGAAAGCAAGCAAATTCAATTTTTAGTCATTAAGGACTGGTATCAGGAAGAAGCACTCTTAAACTATTGGGCGGATGAAATTGGTAAGATTTTAAAAGAAGAAGTAAAGCAAGACAGCTTTAAAGTCATCTTTTCAGCCCATAGTGTGCCTATTTTTGCCTTGGACTTTGGTGATCCTTATATAGACCAAATTTTTGAAAATAGCAAGCTAGTCGCTGAAAAACTAGGTTTGAGTTCAGAACAATATACCAACACTTGGCAGAGTGAGAGTGATATTGGTATTCCATGGATTAAACCAGATGTTTTAGAGTATCTCAGAGAACAGAAAGAACATCCAGACCATTATATTTTTGTACCTATTAGTTTTATCAGTGAGCACATTGAAGTCTTGTTTGACAATGATGTGGAATGTTATGATTTATGTCAGGAATTTGGAGTAAACTACCATCGTCCACCAATGCCAAATACAGATTCTCGCTTGATTGATGCCTTGGTCAATACCGTCAGAGCTAATGAGAACAAAGAGTTTAAGGAATTTCTCCCAGAAGAAGAAACCTTTGATGAGTTAGTTCCGTCAGATGAGACGAAAAATATTTTGGCTGAATCTCAAGATTTACAAATGCCGGAATTTGTGAAAAAACTGATTGAGAAAAAAGGTCGTGAAAATGTTAAGATGCCTTATCTTATTAAGAAAATGCTTGAAAAAGCAGGTAAGTTACCAAAAGAGTAAAGAAAAAAGGATTTAGCTTTGTGCTAGATCCTTTTAATTGATTATTTTTTCTCAAGAAGAGCTTTGATCTCTTGAAGTACTTCCAACTCAGTTGGACCAGCTGGAGCTTCCTCAGCAGCTTCTTCTTTCTTAGTAAGGCTTTGAGCTTTTTCAATTCCTTTGATAACGAAGAAGAGAACAGTACCGATAACTAGGAAGTTGATAACAGCACTCAAGAATTTACCATATGTAACACCATTCCAAGCAAGCTCAGCGATGTTTTGTACTTTCGCAGCTTCCAAGGCTGGATTCAAAATAAGTGGAGTGATGATATCGTTAACAAGTGATGTAACGATTGCACCAAAAGCAGTGGCAATGATCACACCGACAGCAAGGTCAACAACATTACCACGAAGCAAGAATGCTTTAAGATCTTTTAACATTTTCATAATTTCCTTTCAAAAAACTCTTACACTTAATTATATATTAATTAAGAAATTCTTGCAAGCTATATGTTTAAAATTTTTCTTATTTTTTAAAAATAAATACCTTACTAAAAATGTAATTGAGGATAATTATTAAGAATTGTGCAATAATTGTTTCAATACGATTCACTCTATTAATATTATTATTTACAAATTGCCCGATAATATTAGGAAACTGAGTTACAAAGAGAAAAGTTAAAAACAAGTCTAAAAGAAAAGTAGAAAGACGTGCTATAGTAAATTTTACTAAACGGATTGACCAATTCTGCCTAGCTTGCTTAAATACAATTGTATCATTTGTAATGAATGCAAAGAGGATACCGATAATATTTGCCAAGGCAGTCGCAAGGAGTTCTTGATGACTTAGTTGATAAATGACTAATCGTGATAGTATAGCAACAAGAGTAGTCACTATACCAAAAAAGAGATAGGCTAAGACTTCATTGCTAAAAAATTTTTGAATAGGAATTTTCATGGTTTAAGTATAGCATAAAGCAGACTATTGTGCTATACTAGTAAGGTTGATTCAAGCAACCCTTGGTGCTTAGCTTCTTTCACCAAGCATATTATACGCGGGAAACCGCCAAAGGAGAAAAAATGAAAAAATTAACTATTCGTGATGTTGCAGATATTGCAATCGTCGCTGCTATCTATGTCGTTTTGACTGTTACACCGCCCCTAAATGCCATTAGCTATGGTGCTTATCAGTTCCGTATTTCAGAAATGATGAACTTTATGGCTTTTTACAATCCTAAGTACATCATCGGAGTTACTATCGGTTGTATGATTGCTAATTTCTTTAGCTTCGGACTGCTAGATGTCTTTGTTGGTGGTGGATCAACCCTAGTATTCCTTAGTCTAGGTGTTTGGCTTTTTGCAAAATACAGCAAAAATTACCTCTTTAATGGATTAATTCGAAAAGATCATTTCTTCTTTTCAATCCTCTTTTCAATTTCCATGTTTACTATCGCTGCAGAGTTAAATATTGTAGCAGAATTACCATTTTTTCTTACTTGGTTTACAACAGGTATCGGTGAATTTGCCTCATTGATTATTGGAGCGATTATTATTGGTAAAATTGGTCGCCGAATCGATTTAAGCAAATAGAACTGGACAAGCTAGGTAGCTCTTACCTGGTTTTTTCTTATGGAAAATACCTAAGGAAACTTGACAAGATTTTCTAACTATAGTATACTTTTTAGGTAAGCTGATTTAGCTCAGTTGGCAGAGCGCATCCATGGTAAGGATGAGGTCGCCGGTTCAATCCCGGCAATTAGCATGATATTTACAGGGAAACTCTTGAACACAAGAGTTTTTTTCTTATGCTCGCGAGAAAAAATTCTGACTTTTACATAATAAAAGTCATCCTGCAAAAATTTCTTATTGACAAAACCACTTATTTCTAGTAATATAATAGACGCGATGAGTCGATAGGTAGTCTTCGGACTGCTATTGAGCATAAGGAGGTCATAACGCAGGAGCGGACCTTGATGAGTTGTGTGAACCTGCTCATCACATGAAGATGCCTCTTAGTCCCTAGTCTAGCGACTGGGGATTTTTATTTTCTAAAAAATGATGAAAAAGCTTTGCAATTCATGGAAAAAGTAGTATAATACATCTATTATAGAAATTTTTAGAAAATTCCGAAAGAGGTTATTTATGGGATATACAGTTGCTGTAGTCGGCGCGACAGGTGCTGTCGGAGCTCAGATGATAAAAATGTTGGAAGAATCAACACTTCCAATCGATAAAATCCGTTACCTTGCTTCTGCTCGTTCAGCAGGCAAGACTTTGAAATTTAAAGATCAAGATATTACGATTGAAGAGACGACTGAAACAGCTTTTGAAGGAGTTGATATTGCACTCTTTTCAGCAGGTGGTTCTACATCAGCTAAGTATGCACCGTACGCAGTGAAAGCTGGAGCGGTAGTAGTAGATAATACATCTTACTTCCGTCAAAATCCAGATGTTCCTTTGGTTGTTCCAGAGGTCAATGCTCATGCACTTGATGCTCACAACGGAATCATTGCCTGCCCTAACTGTTCAACAATCCAAATGATGGTA
Organism: Streptococcus mitis; assembly: GCF_946188375.1. Lineage (GTDB taxonomy): Bacteria > Bacillota > Bacilli > Lactobacillales > Streptococcaceae > Streptococcus > Streptococcus mitis_CX. The sequence goes on along the minus strand of NZ_CAMHUS010000001.1, from coordinate 314,422 downwards.
GCTCTCGAGCCAGTTCGCCAAAAATGGGGCTTGGACCGTATCATTGTTTCAACTTACCAAGCAGTTTCAGGTGCTGGTATGGGAGCAATTCTTGAGACACAACGTGAACTTCGTGAAGTCTTGAATGATGGTGTAAACCCACGTGATTTGCATGCAGAAATCTTGCCTTCAGGTGGTGATAAGAAACATTATCCTATCGCTTTTAATGCTCTTCCACAAATTGATGTCTTCACTGACAATGATTACACTTACGAAGAGATGAAGATGACTAAAGAAACTAAGAAAATTATGGAAGATGATAGCATTGCAGTATCTGCAACATGTGTGCGTATTCCAGTCTTGTCAGCTCACTCTGAGTCAGTTTATATCGAAACAAAAGAAGTGGCTCCAATCGAAGAAGTTAAAGCAGCTATCGCGGCCTTCCCAGGTGCTGTTCTTGAAGATGATGTAGCTCATCAAATCTATCCACAAGCCATCAATGCAGTTGGTTCACGTGATACCTTTGTTGGTCGTATCCGTAAAGACTTGGATGCTGAAAAAGGAATCCACATGTGGGTTGTTTCAGATAACCTTCTCAAAGGTGCTGCTTGGAACTCCGTTCAGATTGCGGAAACTCTTCACGAACGTGGATTGGTTCGCCCAACAGCTGAATTGAAGTTTGAATTAAAATAGTCATATCGTTTAGGAGTTCAGATGAACTCCTTCTTTGAAATAGAGAGGTGTTTTCATGTCTTATCAAGATTTAAAAGAGTGTAAAATCATCACGGCCTTTATTACCCCTTTCCATGAGGATGGTTCTATCAACTTTGATGCCATTCCAGCCTTGATTGAGCATTTGTTGGCCCATCACACAGACGGCATTCTTCTTGCAGGGACCACTGCTGAGAGTCCAACCTTGACCCACGATGAAGAGTTGGAACTCTTTGCGGCTGTACAAAAGATTGTCGATGGACGCGTTCCTTTGATTGCGGGTGTAGGGACAAATGATACGCGTGACTCTATCGAGTTTGTCAAAGAAGTAGCAGAATTTGGTGGTTTTGCTGCTGGACTTGCAATCGTACCATACTATAACAAGCCTTCTCAAGAAGGAATGTATCAGCACTTTAAAGCTATTGCAGATGCTTCTGACCTACCAATTATTATCTATAACATTCCAGGCCGTGTGGTTGTCGAATTGACTCCAGAAACCATGCTTCGTTTGGCTGACCATCCAAATATTATCGGTGTCAAAGAATGTACCAGCTTGGCAAATATGGCTTACTTGATTGAGCATAAGCCAGAGGAGTTCTTGGTCTATACTGGTGAGGATGGAGATGCTTTCCATGCCATGAACCTTGGTGCAGATGGGGTTATTTCTGTTGCATCTCATACAAATGGAGATGAGATGCACGAAATGTTCACTGCCATTGCAGAAAGCGATATGAAGAAAGCAGCGGCTATTCAGCGTAAATTCATTCCTAAAGTCAATGCCCTCTTCTCTTATCCAAGTCCTGCTCCTGTTAAGGCAGTTCTGAACTATATGGGATTTGAAGCTGGACCAACTCGTTTACCTCTAGTTCCAGCACCAGAAGAAGATGCCAAACGCATTATCAAGGTTGTCGTAGATGGCGACTACGAAGCAACTAAGGCAACCGTAACAGGGGTTTTAAGACCAGATTACTAATAATTACAATAAAATCCATGACCGCAAGAACGATCATGGATTTTTCTTATTTTCCTAAACAGAATTGGCTAAAGAGTTGGGTAATGAGTTCATCTGGAGCAGCATCACCTGTGATTTCTCCGAGGATTTCCCAAGTACGAGTTAAGTCAACTTGAAGCAGATCAACTGGCATCCCCAGTTCCAGCCCTTCATTAACAGCTTGTAAGCTTTCAATGGCTTTTTCAATCAAGGAAATGTGACGGGCATTGGATAGGTAAGTAGCATCTTGCTCAACCAAACCAGCATTTTCAAAGAAGAGGTCATTAATGCGTTCTTCAATCTTATCGATATTTTGGTTTTTAAGAACTGAAATACGGATGACATCTTCAGGAAGTTCTGAAGTTTCAATCGCTTCAGGCAGGTCTGTTTTATTAAGTAGAATAATGCGATTAGTATCTTGGCTGATTTCTAAGAGTTGACGATCTTGGAAGATCAGTGGTTCACTAGCATTTAACACTAGTAGTACCAAGTCAGCTTCCTTGAGGGCTTTTTTTGAACGCTCGACACCGATTTGTTCCACGATGTCATCTGTTTCACGAATACCGGCTGTATCAATCAATTTGAGAGGTACACCATTGATGTTGACGTATTCTTCGATGACATCACGGGTGGTTCCAGCAATATCTGTAACGATAGCCTTGTCCTCACGCAAGAGGTTGTTGAGCAGGCTGGATTTTCCAACGTTGGGACGGCCGATGATGGCAGTTGAAATTCCTTCACGGAGGATTTTACCGCGACGAGCTGTCCTAAGCAGATTGGTTAGCAATTGCTCAAACTCCATAGTTTTCTCGCGAACTACGGCAGTAGTAGCTTCCTCAACATCGTCATACTCAGGATAATCAATATTGACCTCGACTTGGGCAAGTGTATTGAGGATTTCTTGACGGGTATTATTGATAAGATCAGAAAGGGAACCATCAAGTTGTTTGACCGCAATGTTCATGGCCTTGTCTGTCTTAGCGCGGATGATATCCATGACCGCCTCAGCCTGAGTCAAGTCCACACGTCCATTTAGAAAGGCACGTTTGGTAAATTCACCAGGTTCAGCCAATCGAGCTCCTTCACGGATAGCTAGCTGGAGAATCTCATTGGTAACCGCAATCCCACCGTGGGTGTTAATCTCGATAATATCCTCACGAGTGAAGGTTTTTGGAGACTTCATAGCCCCAACCATAACCTCGTCCATGACTTTACCAGTCAGAGGATCAATAATGTGACCGTAGTTGAGTGTATGGCTAGCAACCTGACTCAAGTCTTTTCCTTTAAAAATCTTTTGCACAATAGCAAAACTTTCTGTTCCGCTCAGGCGGACAATACCAATAGCCCCTTCACCTAGTGGAGTAGAGATAGCAGCGATGGTATCAAATTCACGTGTAATCATAATGTTTCCTTTAATAAATAGCTCTTTTCTTGGAAATTTTCCCAAGTATCCTTTCAAATTGTAACAAATTTGAACTATTTCTTCAATGGATGCTACTTGGAGATTGAAAAAGCCTAAGCAATTCTGCTTAAGCTAGCTTATTTGGTGCGCATTTCCCCTTGTGGGAAGTAAGTTCCTTCTGGCATGTCGTTGATGATGACATGGACAGCAGATTGAGGGGCTCCAGTATTACGGACAACAGCTTCCATTACTTCCTTAGCAAGAGCCTTCTTTTGTTCGAGCGTGCGTCCTTCAAATAAATCGATGCGTACAAATGGCATAATAGCTTCCTCCACTAGTTTTGATTTCTTCTATTTTACCACATTTTGCCGTTTAAAGCTTAAGAAAATTATGATATACTATAATGTAGCAAAAATTTAGAAATGGACGTGAAGCAAGAAACATGGCACAGTTGTATTATCGTTATGGGACCATGAACTCTGGTAAGACAATCGAGATTCTTAAAGTAGCCTATAACTATGAGGAGCAAGGAAAAGGTGTTGTGATTATGACCTCAGCTCTTGATACGCGTGACGGTGTTGGCTATGTGTCGAGTCGAATCGGTATGAAACGCCCTGCCATTGCGATTGAGGAAACAACTGATATCTTCGGTTATATCCGAGATTTACCAGAAAAACCTTACTGTGTGTTGGTTGATGAAGCCCAGTTTCTCAAGCGTCATCATGTTTATGACCTAGCTCGTGTTGTTGATGAGTTAGATATACCCGTCATGGCTTTTGGTTTGAAGAATGACTTTCGCAATGAGTTGTTCGAAGGTTCAAAATACCTCTTGCTCTTAGCAGACAAGATTGAAGAAATCAAGACCATCTGTCAGTACTGTAAGAAAAAGGCGACTATGGTGTTGCGAACTCAAGATGGTGTGCCAGTCTATGATGGCGAACAAATTCAGATCGGTGGAAATGAAACCTATATCTCAGTTTGCCGTAAACATTATTTTGCCCCTGAAATCAATAAGGAGAATGAAGAAAAATGAACATCTATGATCAACTACAAGCTGTAGAAGACCGTTATGAAGAATTAGGAGAGTTGCTCAGTGACCCAGATGTGGTTTCGGACACCAAGCGTTTCATGGAGCTTTCAAAAGAAGAGGCTTCTACTCGTGATACGGTAACTGCCTACCGTGAGTACAAACAAGTCCTTCAAAACATCGTTGATGCAGAAGAGATGATTAAAGAATCTGGCGGGGATGCGGACTTGGAAGAAATGGCCAAGCAAGAGCTCAAAGATGCCAAGGCTGAAAAAGAAGAATACGAAGAAAAACTCAAAATTTTGCTCCTTCCAAAGGATCCAAACGATGACAAGAACATCATTCTTGAAATCCGTGGCGCCGCTGGTGGAGACGAAGCAGCACTTTTCGCTGGAGATTTGCTAACCATGTACCAAAAGTATGCTGAAGCTCAAGGCTGGCGCTTTGAAGTCATGGAGGCTTCTATGAATGGTGTCGGTGGTTTCAAAGAAGTGGTTGCCATGGTTTCGGGGCAATCTGTTTACTCTAAACTCAAGTACGAATCTGGTGCTCATCGTGTGCAACGTGTTCCTGTGACAGAAAGCCAAGGCCGTGTTCATACTTCGACAGCAACAGTTCTTGTCATGCCTGAAGTCGAAGAAGTAGAATACGATATTGATCCAAAAGACCTTCGTGTCGACATCTATCACGCCTCTGGTGCTGGGGGACAGAACGTCAATAAGGTTGCGACAGCAGTTCGTATCGTTCACTTGCCAACCAATATCAAGGTTGAGATGCAGGAAGAACGTACCCAGCAGAAGAACCGTGAGAAGGCCATGAAAATCATCCGTGCGCGTGTTGCTGACCACTTTGCACAAATTGCTCAGGATGAACAAGACGCTGAGCGTAAGTCTACTATCGGTACTGGTGACCGTTCAGAACGGATTCGTACTTACAATTTCCCACAAAATCGTGTCACAGATCACCGTATCGGCTTGACCCTCCAAAAACTAGATACCATTTTGTCTGGTAAATTGGATGAAGTTGTGGATGCCTTGGTTCTTTATGACCAAACGCAAAAATTAGAAGAATTAAACAAATAATGAAATTAGCTCAATTATTTTCAGATTTTGAAGAAGAATTGATAAGACAAGGAGAGGAAGCAGAAAGCCTCTCTTTTGTCTATCGTAGCCTGAAAAATCTATCTTTTACGGACTTTGTTTTTGCCCTCCAGCAGGAAGTGACTGAAGAGGAAGAAGTATTTGTAAAAGAAATTTTCCAACAGTTAGCAACTCATAAACCGGCACAGTACATCATTGGACAGGCAGATTTTTATGGAATGCAGTTAAAAGTTGATGAGCGAGTATTGATCCCTCGTCCAGAAACAGAGGAGTTGGTGGAGCTTATCCTGGCTGAAAATCCTGAGACGAATTTTTCAGTTCTGGATATCGGAACAGGTAGTGGAGCCATTGCCCTTGCATTAGCAAAAAACAGATCAGCTTGGTCGGTGACGGCAGCAGATATTTCCCAAGAGGCTCTTAACCTTGCGTCCGAGAATGCTAAAAATCAAAAACTTAATATATTTTTCAAAAAATCTGATTGTTTTGCAGAAATTTCTGAAAAATATGATATAATTGTATCCAATCCACCCTATATCTCTCGTGAAGATGAGTCAGAGGTTGGCTTGAATGTCTTGCATTCGGAACCTCATCTAGCTCTTTTTGCAGACGAGGATGGCCTAGCTATTTACCGTAGAATTGCGGAAGATGCAACAGACTATCTCAAAGATGGTGGTAAGATTTACCTTGAAATTGGATACAAGCAAGGTCAAAGTGTTCCTGAACTTTTTAGGAAACATCTTCCTGAAAAACGATTACGAACACTTAAGGACCAGTTTGGTCAAGATAGGATGGTTGTAATTGATGATGGACAGGATTAGACAAGAGTTGGAAAATGGTGGAGCGGTCGTTCTACCTACTGAGACAGTTTACGGTCTCTTTGCCAAGGCTCTAGACGAAAAAGCAGTTGACCATGTTTACCAACTCAAACGTCGTCCAAGAGATAAGGCGCTTAACCTCAATATCGCCTCTCTAGAGGACATCTTGCACTTTTCTAAGAATCAGCCAACTTATCTACAAAAACTTGTAGAGACCTTTTTACCAGGTCCCTTAACCATTATTCTCGAAGCTAATGACCGAGTTCCCTATTGGGTCAATTCTGGTCTTGCAACTGTTGGATTTCGGATGCCTAGTCATCCCATTACCCTTGATTTGATTCGAGAGACAGGACCTCTGATTGGACCGTCAGCTAATATCTCAGGTCAGGCAAGTGGAGTGACTTTTAATCAAATTCTAGAGGATTTTGACCAAGAGGTTTTGGGTTTGGAAGACGATCCTTTTCTAACTGGACAGGATTCAACTATTTTGGATTTGTCTGGAGACAAGGTGAAAATCTTACGCCAAGGGGCCATTAAGCGAGAAGATATTCTTGCTCGGTTGCCAGAGATTTCTTTTGAGGAGGAATGAGATGTTAAGAGACTTAAGAGAAACTGATGTGAAAGCAATATGTGAGATCAACCAAGATGCTTTGGGCTATTCTTTTAGTCCAGAGGAAACGGCTAGTCAATTAGCTAGACTATCTCAGGATTCCCATCATTTCTTACTTGCTTATGAGGATGAATCTACTCATGCCTTGCTTGGATATGTCCACGCTGAGGTCTATGAATCACTTTATTCTAAAGCAGGATTTAATATTTTAGCTTTAGCAGTTTCACCTCAAGCACAAGGGCAAGGTATTGGTAAAAGCTTATTACAAGGGTTGGATCAAGAAGCAAAAAGACGTGGTTATGGGTTTATCCGCTTAAACTCTGCCGATCATCGTCTGGGTGCTCATGCATTTTATGAAAAAGTTGGTTATACTTGTGATAAAGTGCAGAAACGATTTATTCGCATCTTTTAGTTTATTTTCTTGTTGCAAAACAAACTAAAGGACCAGTCACACTATAAAGGAGAAGACCTATGATTTTTGACAAAGACGATTTTAAAGCATATGATGCTGATCTCTGGAATGCTATTGCCAAAGAAGAGGAACGCCAACAAAACAACATTGAGTTGATTGCTTCGGAAAACGTAGTTTCCAAGGCAGTTATGGCAGCTCAAGGGTCTATCTTGACGAATAAATACGCTGAAGGTTACCCAGGACGCCGTTATTATGGTGGAACAGATGTAGTAGACGTGGTGGAATCTCTAGCCATTGAACGCGCAAAAGAAATTTTCGGTGCAAAATTTGCCAATGTCCAACCACACTCAGGAAGCCAAGCTAACTGTGCAGCTTACATGGCCTTGATTGAGCCTGGCGATACGGTTATGGGAATGGATTTGGCTGCAGGTGGTCACTTGACTCATGGGGCTCCTGTTAGCTTCTCAGGTCAAACCTACAACTTTGTTTCTTATAGTGTTGATCCTGAAACGGAACTCTTGGATTTTGATGCTATCTTGAAACAAGCCCAAGAAGTAAAACCAAAATTGATCGTAGCAGGTGCTTCAGCCTATTCTCAAATTATCGACTTCTCAAAATTCCGTGAAATCGCAGATGCTGTTGGGGCTAAGCTTATGGTGGATATGGCCCATATCGCTGGTTTGGTTGCAGCTGGTTTTCACCCAAGCCCAGTGCCATACGCTCATATCACTACAACAACGACCCACAAAACTCTTCGTGGCCCACGTGGTGGTTTGATTTTGACCAATGATGAAGACTTAGCTAAGAAAATTAATTCAGCTATTTTCCCAGGTATTCAGGGTGGTCCTTTGGAGCATGTTGTGGCAGCTAAGGCTGTTTCTTTCAAAGAAGTTTTGGATCCAGCCTTCAAGGAATATGCTGCCAATGTTATCAAGAACAGCAAGACTATGGCAGATGTCTTCTTGCAAGACCCTGATTTTCGTATCATTTCTGGAGGAACTGAAAACCACCTCTTCCTAGTGGATGTGACTAAAGTTGTAGAAAACGGCAAAGTTGCTCAAAACTTGCTGGATGAAGTCAATATTACCCTAAATAAAAACTCAATCCCTTACGAAAGCTTGTCACCATTCAAGACAAGTGGTATTCGTATCGGAGCAGCAGCCATTACTGCTCGTGGATTTGGTGAAGAAGAAAGTCGCAAAGTGGCTGAACTTATTATTAAAACCCTTAAGAATGCAGAAAATGAAGCTGTCTTAGAAGAAGTGAGAAGTGCGGTTAAAGAATTAACAGATGCCTTCCCATTATACGAGGACTAAAACTTTTATGGACATTTATATTAAGAAAGCTATTATTCATCAGTTCAGTCCGGATGACACCGACCTGTTCCTAGCGGATAAGTTTCTCAATATTACTCCAAAAATCGAAGAATACTTGCGTAAAAAAATTGAACGTGTGTATTCAGATGAAGCCAAGTCTGGGATTTTCGAGGAAGAAAATCCCTTCTTCAATCATATTACAGACGATTTGTTGGAGACATCAGTAACGCTGGCTAATCTCTGGAAAGAGGAGTTCAGCATTTCCGAAAATCTCAAGACCAATGACTTGATTTTTGTGCAATTTTCTAAAGAAGGTGTAGAACATTTCGCTTTCTTGAGAATTGCCCTGAGGGAGACCTTGACCCACCTTGGTGGAGAAGTTGATAATCCAATCAAGCTAACTCAGAATAACTTGCCTGGATTTGGAACGAGTGCCGACGAAGCCTTGGTGGTTAATCTTCAGAGTCGCAAGTACCACCTGATCGAGAAACGAATTAAGTACAATGGAACTTTTTTGAACTACTTTTCAGACAATCTTCTTGCTGTCGCTCCTAAGATTTCTCCTAAGAAATCTATCAAAGAACTGGAAAAGACAGCCCAGAGAATTGCCGAATCTTTTAATACAGATGATTTTCAATTTCAATCTAAAGTAAAATCAGCGATTTTCAACAACTTAGAAGAAAGCAATGAACTGTCGCCAGAGAAATTGGCCAACGACCTTTTTGACAATAATCTGACGGCTCGTTTGAGCTTTATTGATCAAGTCAAGGAAGCCGTACCAGAGCCTGTTCAATTTGATGAAATTGATGCCAGTCGTCAGCTTAAAAAATTTGAAAACCAAAAACTTTCCTTGTCAAATGGAATTGAGCTTATCGTTCCCAATAACGTCTATCAAGACGCCGAGTCTGTTGAGTTTATCCAAAACGACAATGGAACCTACTCTATCTTAATCAAAAATATCGAGGATATCCAAAGTAAATAATGTTTAAACGAATTCGAAGAGTGCTTGTACTAGCAGTCTTCCTTTTTGCTGGATATAAAGCTTACCGCGTTCACCAAGATGTCAAGCAAGTCATGACCTATCAACCCATGGTGCGAGAAATCTTGAGTGAAAGAGACACCCCAGCAAACGAAGAGCTTGTGCTCGCTATGATTTATACCGAAACAAAAGGAAAAGAAGGCGATGTTATGCAGTCTAGTGAGTCTGCTAGTGGCGCTACCAATACCATCAATGATAATGCCTCTAGCATTCGGCAAGGCGTTCAAACTCTGACAGACAATCTCTATCTGGCCCAGAAGAAGGGGGTAGATGTCTGGACGGCTGTTCAAGCCTACAATTTTGGACCTGCCTATATAGATTTTATCGCCCAAAATGGCAAGGAAAACACCTTAGCTCTGGCCAAACAGTACTCTCGTGATACTGTTGCTCCCTTGCTTGGTAATACCACTGGAAAGACTTATAGTTATATTCACCCCATTTCCGTTTTTCACGGTGCCGAACTCTATGTAAATGGAGGAAACTATTATTATTCTAGACAGGTGCAACTTAACCTTTACATTATCAAATGTTTCACTCTCTTTTCGACATCTGGTTAGTCCAGATGTTTTTGTTATAAGTTTTCTTTAAGATAGATATATTACTCTAGAAAGGTAAAGGAGGAAATTCCCTATGAGAAAGAAACTCTTTCTGTCCAGTGTTGCGGTCTTGTGGGCAGTAACAGCTATGAATAGTGTCCATGCAGCAACAGATGTTCAAAAAGTTATCGATGAAACCTACGTCCAACCTGAATATGTCCTAGGTTCATCATTGTCTGAAGACCAAAAAAATCAAACCCTTAAAAAACTAGGCTACAATGCCTCAACAGACACCAAAGAACTCAAGACCATGACACCTGATGTCTATTCTAAGATTATGAATGTGGCCAATGACCCTAGCTTACAATTGTATTCATCAGCCAAGATTCAAAAGCTAGGGGACAAATCGCCACTTGAGGTCAAGATTGAAACACCTGAAAACATCACTAAGGTAACTCAGGATATGTACCGAAATGCAGCCGTAACTTTGGGTGTGGAACACGCCAAAATCACTGTAGCAGCCCCCATTCCAGTTACAGGAGAAAGTGCTTTAGCAGGGATTTATTATTCGCTAGAGGCTAATGGAGCCAAGGTGCCACAAGCCAACAAAGATTTGGCTCAAGAAGAGTTGAAGGCCTTGTCCGATATCAATGCTGAAAACAAGGACAAGTCAGGCTATGATGCTAATAAATTAAATGTTGCCCTAGCTGATATCAAGTCAGCACTCGCCAAAGCTAAAGAAAGTAAGGGAAATCTGACAGAGGAAGATGTCCGTAAAATTGTTGAAGATACCTTGAAAAATTACAAACTTGATCAGGTTATAACAGGAAACCAGATCAATATTATCATCAATTTTGCTTTGAATCTCTCAAAGAGTGATATCCTCAGCAATGCAGACTTCACTAAAACCCTGAATGACCTGAAACAAAGTATTGTTTCACAAGCTGGCGACAGTTTTAAAAATATCAACCTTAACTTTGATGCGGATAAGGCGCTAGAGGACGGCGGCAATTTCCTAAGCTCCCTCTGGCAAGCCATTGTCAACTTCTTCAAGAGTTTTGGTTCTTAAGAAATTTCATGGTATAATAGATGGTAACCGTAACGTTGCCGTCTTTTTTATCGGCCAATAGAAAGAGAAGAGAATGTTAAAGAAAAATGATATTGTAGAAGTTGAAATTGTCGACTTGACCCATGAAGGGGCAGGAGTTGCCAAGGTTGATGGTTTGGTCTTTTTTGTCGAGAATGCTTTACCGAGTGAAAAAATCCTCATGCGTGTCCTCAAGGTCAATAAAAAGATTGGTTTTGGGAAAGTTGAAGAATACCTTGTCCAATCACCATACCGTAATCAAGATCTAGATTTGGCTTACCTGCGTTCAGGAATCGCGGATTTAGGTCATCTTGCCTATCCAGAACAGCTCAAGTTTAAAACCAAGCAAGTTAAGGATAGTCTATACAAGATTGCTGGAATTGCAGATGTAGAGGTTGCTGAAACGCTTGGCATGGAAAATCCAGTCAAGTATCGCAACAAAGCTCAGGTGCCTGTTCGTCGAGTAAATGGTGTCTTGGAAACAGGATTTTTCCGTAAGAATTCGCATGACCTCATGCCTCTAGAAGATTTCTTTATCCAGGATCCTGTGATTGATGAGGTAGTAATAGCCCTACGAGACTTGCTCCGCCGTTATGATTTGAAACCTTATGATGAAAAGGAACAAGCTGGCTTGATTCGGAATCTTGTGGTGCGTCGTGGCCACTACTCAGGACAAATCATGGTGATTTTGGTAACTACTCGTCCTAAAGTTTTCCGTGTGGAACAATTGATTGATCAACTAATCAAGCAGTTTCCAGAGATTGTGTCTGTTATGCAAAATATCAACGACCAGAATACAAATGCGATTTTTGGTAAGGAGTGGCGCACACTTTATGGACAAGACTTTATCACTGATCAGATGTTGGGAAATGACTACCAAATCGCTGGACCCGCTTTTTACCAAGTCAATACTCAAATGGCAGAGAAGCTTTATCAAACAGCCATTGACTTTGCTGCATTAAAAGAAGACGATGTGATCATTGATGCCTATTCTGGTATCGGGACGATTGGTCTTTCTGTTGCGAAACATGTCAAGGAAGTCTATGGTGTCGAAGTGATTCCAGAAGCGGTTGAGAATAGCAAAAAGAATGCTCAGCTAAACAATATTTCAAATGCCCACTATGTTTGTGACACAGCTGAAAATGCTATGAAAAATTGGCTTAAAGATGGAATTCAACCAAGCCTTATACTAGTGGACCCACCAAGAAAAGGACTCACAGAAAGCTTTATCAAGGCAAGTAGCCAAACAGGAGCCGACCGCATCGCCTATATCTCATGTAATGTCGCCACCATGGCGCGTGATATCAAACTCTACCAAGAATTGGGATATGAGTTGAAGAAAGTTCAGCCAGTGGATTTATTTCCTCAAACGCATCACGTGGAGTGTGTAGTGTTGCTACAACGAAAAAAAGGGTGAAAATCCTTGATTTTAAGCTATTTTACAAGCATTTTGTCTTTGTAGATAAAGGCAATTTTGACGTCAGAAAAGTCCTAAAAAGGCACATAGATGTATATGTATTTGTAGATGTCGTTTGCGCATCGGAAAAATGAATACAACAATAAATATTTATCTAAAGAGAGAACAATTGTATATTGTTCTCCTTTTTTTATTTTCAGGAGGGAAAATGACAAAAGAATTACAATCATCACGCTATATTGTCATTTCATTTTTAGTACGTGAAATGGGAATTGACATTGTTGAAACCATCTCTCTTATGGCTGAATTGGAAAAAAGTGGCTTGGTTCAATTGGAATCAAGCGGAGATTTAACACTCAAAGAACTTGGAGGTGCGCTATGAAACGAATTACCGCAAATCAATACCAAACTTCAGAACGGTATTACAAATTACCTAAAATTCTTTTTGAGGATGAGAAATATATGGATATGAAACTAGAAGTAAAGGTGGCTTATTCTATTTTAAAAGATCGTTTAGAATTATCTCTCAGTCGTGGTTGGATAGATGAAGAAGGAGCGGTTTATTTAGTATTTTCTAATTCTAAACTGATGAAGCTGTTAGGTTGCTCGAAGTCAAAATTACTGTCTATCAAAAAAATTCTTAAAGAATATGACTTAATTGATGAAGTTCAACAGTCTTCAAGTGAGAAAGGAAGACTAGCTAATAAGATTTATTTAGGGGAATTATCTTCTACCCCAGTAGGTAATTCAAACAGGCCTAGTGTTAAAAAAAGACTAGGGCAGGTTGAAAATGAAACGGCCCCAGTCTCACATTCAGCCCCTAGAGAGACTGAAGTTAGTGAGACTAAATATAGTGAGACTGATTCTTTATTTATTGAGGATGAGGAGGATAGGAATACTCAACCTATTTTGAAAAGAAAAGTAGAAAAGGTCACAAAATATGATCGAGATTATATTTGGGGATTGGTACAAGATCAATTTAGACGAGAAGGTTTTTCTGAAACAGCCAGTGAAATTGCTATGACTGATTTTGAAAGAATCTATCAGTATGCTCTTGACAATGTTCGCTTTGTTAGACGAGCGGAAGTACTTGCTGAATTTGTGTTTAATGGCCTGTATTCTGTTTGGAATAACCGTGTTAGAAAAGGAGGTGGTTAAATGTCGTCAATCGAGTGGATATTAGTTATGCTTATTGTCATTTCAAGTGGAGTGACAGTTATGACAATGGTAGTCGATCAGAAAGAGGTGATCAAGAAATGAGATTTATTGATTTATTTTCAGGTATAGGTGGATTTCGACTTGGAATGGAAAGTGTTGGACACGAGTGTATTGGATTTTGTGAGATTGATAAATTTGCTAGGAAATCTTATAAGTCCATTTTTCAAACGGAAGGAGAAATAGAATTTCATGACATACGAGATGTTTCAGATGCAGAATTTAAAAAACTTAGAGGGAAAGTCGATATCATCTGTGGGGGATTCCCTTGTCAAGCATTTTCAATCGCAGGAAGACGATTGGGATTTGAAGATACTAGAGGAACTTTGTTCTTTGAAATTGCTCGGGCGGCCAAACAAATCCAACCACGTTTTCTTTTTCTTGAAAATGTTAAAGGCCTACTCAATCACGATAAGGGACGGACGTTCACCACAATCCTTACCACACTTGATGAGTTGGGGTTTGATGTTGAGTGGCAGTTGCTTAACAGTAAGGATTTTGGCGTTCCCCAAAACAGAGAGAGGGTGTTTATTATCGGACATTCTAGAAAGAGAGGTACCAGACTCTTATTTCCTTTCAGACGAGAAGGTCAAACAACTAACTCTGAGACTTTAAAAACACTAGGGAATTTGAATCCATCAAAAAGTGGAATGAGCGGTAAAGTCTATTATTCAGAAGGTCTTGCACCAACCTTAGTTCGTGGAAAAGGAGAAGGATTCAAGGTTGCGATTCCTTGTATGACACCAGACAGATTAGAAAAAAGAC